>NZ_JBHVPD010000023.1:0-99950 GCF_042887525.1 Kitasatospora sp. NPDC057936 | reverse complement strand
GCAAGGTCGGCATGGGCGCCCTGCGCGCCTACCTGCTGATCGCGATGATCATGGTCATCATCAAGGTCGTCCAGACCGCCCTCGGGCACTGAGCCACCGTGAACCCACCGAACGGACGGGGGCGGGCCGAGGGCCTGCCGCCCGTCCGTTCCGCTTTCCCCTCCCGTCCGCCCGCCGTCTCCCCGTAGGAGGTGCCGCCGTGCACACCCTGACCACCGTCGAGTTCCTGGTCCGGCTGGCCACCGGCGTCGCCTGCGGCGCCCTGATCGGCGTCGAACGCCAGTGGCGCGCCCGGATGGCCGGCCTGCGCACCAACGCCCTGGTCGCCGCCGGCGCCACCCTGTTCGTCCTCTACAGCGAGGCCGTCGGCGACAGCGGCAGCCCCACCCGGGTCGCCTCGTACGTCGTCTCCGGCATCGGCTTCCTCGGCGGTGGCGTCATCCTGCGCGACGGCGCCGGCGTGCGCGGCCTCAACACCGCCGCCACACTGTGGTGTTCGGCCGCCGTCGGGGTGCTCGCCGCCTCCGGCAAGCTCGAACTCGCCGTCCTCGGCACCCTCGCCGTGCTCGCCGTCCACCTCGTGCTGCGCCCGGCCGGGCGGCTGCTCGACCGCGCCCCGCAGTCCGGCAGCGACCCGGACTCCACCAACCGCGCGACCGTCCACGTGGAGTGCGACCGCAAGTCCGAGGCGCACATCCGGGCCCTGCTGCTCCAGTCCCTGTCGGCCTCCGGGCTCACCCCCACCGGCCTGCGCGCCCGCCGCGCCGACAACGGCGAGGCCACCAGCCTGCGCGCGACCGTCGCCATCACCGGCCAGGTCGCCCCCGCGCTGGAGCAGGTCGTCACCCGGCTCTCCCTCGAACCGGGCGTGCGCGACCTCCACTGGCACGTCGAGGACGAATCGGACGATCCCGGCGCCCCGGCGCTCGCGTGAGGGAGTAGAACGGAAGGACCGTCAGACCGTCCACCGCCAGGAGGCCCGATGCTCACTCCCGACCCCAGGCACGGGCCGCTCGTGCCGCTGCTCCTGGTGCTCACCGTCGTCACCGGCGTGGTCGACGCGGTCAGCTACCTCGCGCTCGGGCACGTCTTCGTCGCCAACATGACCGGCAACGTGGTGTTCCTCGGCTTCGCCCTGGCCGGCGCGGCCAACCTCTCCGCGACCGCGTCGCTCGCCGCCCTCGCCGCCTTCCTCGTCGGCGCCCTGGCCGGCGGGCGCCTCGCCGACCGCCTGCCCGAGCACCGGGGACGGCTGCTGCGGGCGGCGGTGGCGGCCCAGGCGGCGCTCGTCGTCGTGAGCACCGTCCTGGCGGCGGCGGCCGGGCACACCGCCGACCCGGTCCGCTACGCGCTGATCGGGCTGCTCGCCCTGGCGATGGGCGGCCAGAACGCGGTGGTGCGCTCGCTGAAGGTGCCCGACCTGACGACGACGGTGCTGACCATGACGATCACCGCCCTCGCCGCGGACCGCTCCGGCCCCCGCCGGCTGGCCTCCGCGGTCTGGATGCTCGCCGGGGCCCTGCTGGGCGCCCTGCTCGTCCTCCACACGAACGTCCCGACGGCGCTGGCCCTGGCCTCGGCTCTGCTGGTCGCCGTCGCGGCCGTCCTCCACCGCGCCTCCCGCACCACCCAGCCCTGGGCGGCGCGGCCGTGACCAGGGCGTGTCTCAGGGGTGGTAGATCTCCTTCATCGCCGTGATCTTCCCCTGCTCGTTCCGGTGGACCGCGAAGTACGGCGTGCTGGCCGGCTTGTACGTGGCCAGCTCGGCCGGCGCGATCGTGCGCTCCTTGGTGCCCTTGCCGGTGAACTCGATGACCTGCACCACCGCGTTCTTCGTCAGCTGGTAGCCCGTGGCGTCGCCGGTGGGGGTGTACTCGACGAGCTCCTCGTTCTCCGCCTTGTAGCCGCAGCTCACCGGCGTCAGGGTCACCTTGGTCACGCCGCCCGCGGTGGTCGCGGAGTCGAACTTGACGAAGTCCGGCCGGGCCGGGTCCGGGTGGCAGGGCTTGAGCGCCGCAGAGGCGGTCGGCGCGGGCGTGGTGGGTGCCGCGCTCGCCGTCGGGGCGGGCGCGGGCGCGCCGGAGGCGGCCGTGGTGGGCGCCGGCGAGGCGGCCGCGGGCGCGGGGTCCGGGTCGTCCGGCCCGCAGCCGGTGACGAGTGCGGCCAGGCCCAGCGCGAGCGCGGCGGCCAGGGCGGTGCGGCGGTGCTTCATGTCTGTGGTCCCCCGGGTGCGGTTGGCTGACGGAGGAGACGCGGATCGGCCCCGGTCGGTTTCAGTCGTCCTGCCGGTGGCCCGCGCGGCCGCTCCAGAGGGGTTCGAGTCGGGCCCAGGAGCGCGTCCAGGACTCGTCGGACCGCCGTTCGAGGGCCCGGAGCCGCAGGCGGAGCCCGACGACGACGAGCGCGACGAGGGCGAGCAGCGTGCCGGCGCCGATGCAGGCGGCGGAGACGACGACGGCGCCGCGGTCGAGCGGGGGAGCGGTGACGGTGCCGTCGGGGTCGACCCAGATGCGGACGGTGCTGCCGACGGCGGCCGTCCGGGGCGCCTGGACGGTGCCGGTGTGCGGCTGCCCGTCGGGGTACGTCCAGCTCGCCTCGGCCTCGACGCGGCTCTCGTACCCGCCGGCGAGCCGGCCGGCGGAGGTGCCGTGTTGGGGCGGGCCGAGCACGACGGCGTCGACCTGGTGGAGCCGGCCGTGGTCGGCGGCGGCCCGGGGCGCGGCGGAGCGGTAGCTGACGAGGGCGCCGGCGGTGGCGAGGGCGAGGGCGAGCAGCAGTCCCAGCGCGGCGACGGCCCAGGCGCGGGCGCGGGAGCGGTCCACGGACCGGGCGAGCGGTTCGCGCCGTCCGCCGAGGGCCCGTCGCAGCTGGCGGCCGGTCCGCCGCGGGAGCGACGCCGGCCGGGCTGGCCGGGGGCTGCTGGACACGATGACGGCTCCTCAGCTGTGTTGGGACTGTGCAGTGGTGAACGGTGTTCCGTTACCCAATGTCCACCCCGTGCGAACCCGCGCACAAGAGCCGTGCGGGTTCGCACGAACGCGGCGTGTGACGGCCGGGCGCCGGTGGCGGCGGCCGCGGAGGCCGGAACGGGGTGACCGGAACGGGACGTTCGGCCCTCGGCAGGGCGGCGCGGGCGGGGCAGGCTTGGAGCCGGGCCGTGCCTCCCGTGCCTGGGCGCGGCCCGGCCCGGTTCGCCGTGGGGGCGTCGGGCCGCGGTGTGCGGCAGGAGGCGGGTGTGGGGCCCGCCTCCTGCCCGCCGTACCCGGGGTTCTGACGTCGCACCAGGTCAGCGGCTTGTTCTCGCCGGATATACACTCGGAGTATACGCGTGGGGTATGGTCCTCCCCATGAGTGTTCCCTTGACCCTGCTCGGGCTCCTGGAACGGGAGCCGAGCCACGGCTACGACCTCAAGCGCGACTACGACGCCCTGTTCGGCCGCGGCAAACCCCTCCCGTACGGCCAGGTCTACGCGACGCTCGGCCGCCTCGCCCGCGACGGCAAGGTGGTCGCCGGCGAGGCGGAGCCCGGCGACGGTCCCGAGCGCAAGCGCTACGTGATCACCGAGACCGGCGCGACGGAGTTCGAGACCTGGCTGACCGAGCCCGTCGCGCCCGAACCCAACCTGCAGAGCACGCTGTTCACCAAGGTCGTGCTCGCCCTGATGCTCGGCCGCGACGCCCAGGACTACCTGGACACCCAGCGCGCCGCCCACCTGCGCCGGATGCGCGAGCTCACCGACCTGCGCCGCACCGGCCCCCTGGTGGACGCCCTGCTGGCCGACCACGGCCTGTTCCACCTGGAGGCGGACCTGCGCTGGATCGACCTCACCGCCGCCCGCCTGGGCGCCCTCGCCGCGGAGGTGCGGCGATGACCGCCGTGATCGAGGCCCGCGACATAGCCCTGTCCTTCGGGGAGACGCCCGCGCTGCGCGGGGCCAGTCTCTCGGTCGAGGCTGGCGAGGTGCTGGCCGTCATGGGCCCGAGCGGGTCGGGCAAGTCGACGTTATTGCACTGCCTGGCCGGCATCCTGGTGCCCGACGCCGGCGAGGTGCACTTCGACGGACAGCGGATCGACACCATGGCCGAGGCCCGGCGCAGCGCCCTGCGCCGGGACCGCTTCGGCTTCGTGTTCCAGTTCGGCCAGCTGGTGCCGGAGTTGACGGCCGAGGAGAACGTCGCCCTGCCGCTGCTGCTGAACGGCGTGCGCCGCGCCGCCGCGCTGGCCGACGCCCGGCCGTGGTTCGCCAGGCTCGGCCTGGACGGCATGGAGAAGCGCCGCTCCGGCGAGCTGTCGGGCGGTCAGGCGCAGCGCGTCGCCCTGGCCCGCGGCCTGGTGGCCCGCCCACAGGTGCTCTTCGCCGACGAGCCGACCGGCGCCCTGGACTCGCTGACCGGCGAGCAGGTGATGGACCTGATGGTCGCCTCGGCCCGCGAACAGGGCACGACCGTCGTCCTGGTGACCCACGAGCCCCGCGTCGCCGCCTACGCCGACCGCGAGGCGATCGTGCGCGACGGCTCGGCCCGGGTGCTCTCGGCGGGACCGGTGGCGGGGCAGGCGGCCGGACCGGTGGCGGGACCGGTGGCGCCGTGATCGCCTTCTCGCTCCGCCTGGCCGTCAGCGGCGGCCGGGAGGCGCTGGCCCGGCTGGCGATGATCGCGGCGGCCGTCGCGATCGGCGTCGGCCTGCTGCTCTCCACGTTCGCGAGCGTCAACGCGATCGGCCGGGCCAACGAGCGCCAGCTGTGGATGAATTCGGGCACCAAGAGCCGGGCCGAGGCGCCGGCCGCCGTCGACCCGCTCTGGTGGTACGCGCACGGCGACTTCTACGACGGCAAGGAGGTCTTCGAGGTCGAGGTCGCCCCGACCGGGCCCACCTCGCCCGTCCCGCCGGGCCTGACCGGGCTGCCGGCCCCCGGCGAGTACTACGCCTCGCCCGCGCTGGAGAAGCTGCTGCGCGACGTCCCGGCGGTCCAACTGGGCGACCGCTTCCCCGGCCGGCTCGCCGGCACCCTGGGCGACGCCGCGCTGCCCTCCCCGGACAGCCTGTCGGTCGTCATCGGCCGCACGGCGGACGAGGTCAGGGCGGGGCCGCGCGCCCGGCAGATCACGACGATCGCCACCACCCTGCCCGCCGACTGCGACAACGACTGCTTCGGCCACGGCGTGCGCGGCGACGCGATGACGCTCATCCTCACCGTGGTGGCCGGCGCGCTGATCTTCCCGGTGCTGATCTTCATCGGCACCGCGACCCGGCTGTCCGCCGCCACCCGCGAACAGCGCTTCGCCGCGATGCGGCTGGTGGGCGCGACACCCCGGCAGGTCTCGGTGATCTCGGCGGTCGAGTCCACGGTGGCGTCGGTGGCCGGGACGGTGCTCGGCTTCGCGCTCCACGCGGCGCTGCGCCCGCTGGTGGCCGAGGTCCCGTTCACCGGGAGCCGGTTCTTCACCTCCGACCTGACCCTGACCGTCCCGCAGGTGCTCGGCGCCGTGGTGGGCGTGCCGGTGGCGGCGGCGCTCGCCGCCCGGTTCGCGCTGCGGCGGGTCACGATCTCGCCGCTGGGCGTCTCCCGCCGGGTGACGCCGAAGCCGCCGAGCGCCTGGCGGGTGGTCCCGCTGCTGGCGGGGCTGGGCGAGCTCGGCTACTTCGTCGACAACCGCCCGCCGACCACCGACGGTCAGTCGGCGGCCTACCTGACCGGTTTCCTGCTCGTGATGCTCGGCCTCGTGGTGGCCGGCCCGTGGCTGACGATGGTCGCCGCCCGGGCGGTGGCCCGGCGGACCGGCCGGCCGGCCTCGCTCATCGCGGTGCGCCGCCTCGCGGACGATCCGAAGGCCGGGTTCCGCTCGGTGGCCGGGCTGGTGCTGGCGCTGTTCGTGGTCACCTCGACGGTGAGCGTCATCGGTACGATCAACGCCAACCGCGGTGCGCTGAGCGGTGATCCGGAGATCCGCAAGGCCGTCGTCCACGCCCCGTCGTTCGACCTCTTCCGCTCGGACGCGATGGGCACCGTGCCCGACTCCGTGCTCGCCTCCGCCCGCGCCGTGCCCGGCTTCCGCGGCCTGGCACTGGCCCACGACAACCCGGCCGGGCTCGGCCGGGAGTACCACGGCTCCGAGGCCATGCCCGCGCCCGCGCTGGTGCTCTGCCCGGAGCTGGCGCAGGTCCCGGTGATCGGCCACTGCGCGCCGGGCGCGGCCGTCGCCCTCGTCCCGCTCTGGCAGTTCGTCGACCTGCGGGAGGCGAGCGCCCAGGAGTGGCCCGCCGCTCCGATCTCCGTGCAGGACGCCGCCGCGCTGCCGGTGCGCATGGTCTACACGACCACCGACGGCTCGTCGGCGGCCATGGAACAGCTGCGGACGCTCTTCACCAGGGCCTACCCGACGTACGAGGCGCGGATGGCCGCCGACTGGGGCACCGTGTCGCAGAAGCAGCTCCAGGGCTGGCGCCAACTCGCGAACGTCGTCCTGCTGACCACCCTGCCGATCGCCGGGTGCAGCCTCGCGGTGAGCGTGGTCGCCGGACTCTCCGACCGCAGGCGGCCGTTCGCCATCCTGCGGCTGACCGGGGCGCCGCTGCGGCTGCTGCAACGGGTGATCGGGCTGGAGAGCGCGCTGCCGCTCCTGGTGGTCGCGGCGATCTCGATCGGGACGGGCTTCGCGGCGGCGGCGATGTTCCTCACGTCGCAGATGGACTACGACCTGGTGTCGCCGGGCGCGCTCTACTACGGGCTGACGGGCTTCGGCCTGCTCGCCTCGCTCGGCATCATCGCCTCGACGCTGCCGCTGCTGAGGCGGATCACCGGGCCGGAGGCGGCGCGCAACGGCTGACGGGCGGGATCCGGTCGAGCGGCCGGTGTCCCGGGGCAGCAGGGGAGCCCCGGGACACCGGTGTGCTCCGGCTCAGCCGATCCGGTAGCCGTGCGTGCCGGGGCGGCGCACCCCGTCCATGCCCGGCAGCCACGCGCCGAGGACGAGGGCGGACGGGTAGAACATCGGCTCCGGCAGGGCGTCCACCGCGAAGCGCTCCCAGCCCGCGCACGCGTGCGGCTCGGTGACCAGCGCCTCGGCGAGGCTCGGCGGCGCGAGCACGGCGGCGGTCAGCCGGGGCCGGCCGAGCTCGTGGTCGAGCAGCACGGCCAGCACCCGCATCTCGTCGGCCGGCAGCACGATGCCGGTCTCCTCGGCGAGTTCGCGCGCCGCCGCCTGCTCGAAGGACTCGCCCGGCTCCTCCACCTTCCCGCCCGGCAGGCTCCAGGTGGGCGGCTCGCCGGCGGTCGTGCGGCGGCCGACCAGCACCCGGCCGTCCCCGGTGGGCACGATGACGCCGGCGCCGAGCATCGGCGCGACCGTCCGGGCGGGTGCTGCCGGTGCGGGTGCTGCCGGTCCGGGTGAGGTGGAGGCCAACTCGCGTTCTCCTTCGGGTGGTTACCAGTTGCCGCGCTCGTAGTCCTTGAGGAAGCAGCCGTACAGGTCCTCGCCCCGCTCGCCGCGCACGATCGGGTCGTAGACCCGGGCCGCGCCGTCGACCAGGTCGAGCGGGGCGTGGAAGCCCTCGTCCGCCAGGCGCATCTTGTCCGGGTGCGGGCGCTCGTCGGTGATCCAGCCGGTGTCGACGGCGGTCATCAGGATGCCGTCGCTCTCGAACATCTCCTGCGCGCTCGTGCGGGTCAGCATGTTGAGCGCGGCCTTCGCCATGTTGGTGTGCGGGTGGCCGGCGCCCTTGTAGCCGCGGGTGAAGACGCCCTCCATCGCGGACACGTTCACCACGTACTTGCGGCGCGACGAGGACGCGGCCATCGTCGGGCGGAGCCGGCTGATCAGGATGAACGGCGCGGTGGAGTTGCAGAGCTGCACCTCCAGCAGCTCCATCGGGCCGACCTCCGAGACGGTCTGCACCCAGCTGTTGGTGTCCGCGAGGTCGGGTACCAGGCCGCCGGCGTCGATCGCGGTGCCGGCCGCGATCCGGGCGGGCGTCGCGGAGCCGGTGACGAGCGCGAGCGAGGTGACGTCCTCGGCGGCCATCCGCAGGTCGGCCCCGCCCGCCTGGTGGGGGAGCGCGGGCAGGTCGACGCTGCCGCTGCCGAAGCGGCCGATGGTGGTGGCCTGCGGGAGCTCGCCGGCCGGCAGCGGCGCGGTCTCGGCGGCGACCAGCTCGCGGTAGGACTCCGGCGGGCGGCGGACGGTCTGCGCGGCGTTGTTGATCAGGATGTCCAGCGGGCCGTCGGCGGCGACCTCGTCCGCGAGCGCCATGACCTGGGCCGGGTCGCGCAGGTCGATCCCGACGATCTTGAGGCGGTGGATCCACTGGTCGCTGTCCGGCATCGCCTTGAAGCGGCGGATCGCGTCGTTGGGGAAGCGCGTGGTGATCGTGGTGTGGGCGCCGTCGCGCAGCAGCATCAGCGCGATGTACATGCCGATCTTGGCCCGGCCGCCGGTCAGCAGCGCGCGCTTGCCGGTGAGGTCGGCGCGGGCGTCCCGGCGGGCCCGGTTGAGCGTCGCGCAGGGCTGGCACAGGTTGTGGTAGAAGGCGTCGACCTCGACGTACCGCTTCTTGCAGGTGTAGCAGGAGCGGGGCCGCTCCAGGATGCCCGCGATCTCGGTCGTGGTGACGGTGGTCAGGCCGAACGCGCCGGCCGTCTCGTCGTCGATCCTGGTCGGCGCGCCGGTGGCCGTGCGGGCGGTGACCTCGCGGTCGTTGGCGGTCTTGCGGGCCCGGGTCTCCTGGCGGCGGCGCTGCTTGAGCGTGCGGAATATGCCGCCGACGGCCTGGCGGACGGTGATCGCGTCCGGGTGGTCGACGTGCAGCTCGTCCAGCTCCGCGATCACCTCGAGACAGAGCCGCAGGCGCTCGGGATCGAGGCCGGGACCGTAGTCGATCTCCTCCTCGGTGCCCTCGACCGGGCTCTCCCGGAGGTGCTGTGCCGCTACTTGCTGATCGATGCCCACGCCCGCTGCCGTTTCCCGTTTCGCCTCGCCGTTACCGCGTGAATGCTACGGGAGTCGCCCCGGCCGGGGCGAAAGGTCGATCGTTTGGACGATCATCCAAGTCTACGCGCGAAGCTTTGATCTTGATTTGTGCACAGCGCCAGCAATCGTCCCCGAACTGGCTTTTGTCCCGACCCTCCCGGAGAATCGAATGTTGGGTGCCGGGCGCCCGAGTGCGCCCCGGCGGCATCGCCGCAACCGCACCCGAGGTGTACCTTCTCCCAGCCAGAGAGCCCCATTTCATGCGCTTCCTGAACGACCTCAAGCCCTCGTACGACCTGACGTACGACGACGTCTTCATGGTCCCCAGCCGTTCCGCCGTGGGCTCCCGGCAGGCAGTCGACCTCTCCTCGAACGACGGCACCGGCACCACCATCCCGCTGGTCGTCGCCAACATGACCGCCATCGCGGGCCGCCGGATGGCCGAGACCGTCGCCCGTCGCGGCGGCCTGGTCGCCATCCCCCAGGACATCCCCACCGAGGTCATCGCCGAGGTCATCGCCTGGGTCAAGCAGCGCCACCTGGTGTTCGACACCCCGATCACCCTCGCCCCCGGCGCCACCGTCGCCGAGGCCCTGTCGCTGCTGCCCAAGCGCGCGCACGGCGCCCTCGTGGTCGTCGAGGACGGCAAGCCCGTCGGCGTCGTCACCGACTCCGACTGCCAGGGCGTCGACCGCTTCACCAGCCTCGCCGACATCATGTCCCGCGACCTGCTGCTCCTCGACGAGGACGTCGACCCGCGCGCCGCCTTCGAGAAGCTCTCCGAGGCCCACCGCAAGCTCGCCCCGGTCGTCGACGCTGAGGGCCGCCTCATCGGCATCCTCACCCGCAAGGCCGCGCTGCGCGCCACCCTGTACACCCCGGCCGTCGACGCCGCCGGCAAGCTGCGGATCGCCGCCACCGTCGGCATCAACGGCGACGTGGCCGGCAAGGCCAAGGCCCTGATCGAGGCCGGCGCCGACGTGCTGGTCGTCGACACCGCGCACGGCCACCAGGAGAGCATGATCAGCGCGCTGCGCGCCGTGCGCGGCCTGGACCCGCAGATCCCGATCGTGGCCGGCAACGTCGTCTCCGCGGCGGGCGTGCGCGACCTCGTCGAGGCTGGCGCCGACATCCTCAAGGTCGGCGTCGGCCCGGGCGCCATGTGCACCACCCGCATGATGACCGGCGTCGGCCGCCCGCAGTTCTCCGCCGTCCTGGAGTGCGCCGCCGAGGCGCGCCGGCTCGGCAAGCACGTGTGGGCCGACGGCGGCGTCCGCCACCCGCGCGACGTCGCCATGGCGCTGGCCGCCGGCGCCTCCAACGTGATGATCGGCTCCTGGTTCGCCGGCACCTACGAGTCCCCGGGTGACCTCCACACCGCCGCCGACGGCCGCCAGTACAAGGAGAGCTTCGGCATGGCCTCGGCCCGCGCCGTGAGCAACCGCACCGCCCAGGACTCCACCTACGACCGCGCCCGCAAGGCGCTGTTCGAGGAGGGCATCTCGCACTCCCGGATGTTCATCGACCCGACCCGCCCGGGCGTCGAGGACCTGATCGACTCGATCGTGGCCGGCGTGCGCAGCTCCTGCACCTACGCGGGCGCCAACACGCTGGAGGAGTTCCACGAGAAGGCGATCGTCGGCGTCCAGAGCGCGGCCGGCTACGCCGAGGGCAAGCCGCTGCACTCCAGCTGGGCCTGATCCGCACGGGCGGCGCGTGCGCCCGCCCCGCCACCGTTCTCGGGTTCGCCGACCGGCCGGTTCCTCGCTTCGGGGAGCCGGCCGGCGGCCGTTCCCGTGGCCGTTCCCGCAGACGTTCCTGCGGCCGGGTCGTGGTGGACGCCGTCGTGCAGGCCGAGCGGCAGCAGGAGCGCGCGGCCGAGCAGCCCCACCGAGCCGTCCAGCGCGGCGGCGAAGGCGTGCGCGGCGCACGGCACCCGGCGCAGCTCCCACAGCGCCCGCACCGCCGACCAGGCCGCCTCGCGGGCGGCGTCCACCGACCAGGCGCCCAGCAGGTGCGCGAGCGGCGCGGCCGGCTCCGGCAGCCCGTGCGCGCCCAGCAGCTGCTCCCGGACGGCGGCCTCCACCTCGGCCAGCACCCCGTTGACCCGGTGGTAGTCGTCCTCGACGTCCTCCGGTTCGCAGCCGAGCCGCCCGCACGCGTCCAGGACGGCCAGCGGGAGGTCGTGCTGGATGTGGGCGTTCATCCCGGCCAGGGCGAACTGCAGCGGGTGCACCCCGGGGTGGGCGCGCAGCTCGAACAGCGGCCGCCAGCAGGCGGGCGGCTCCCGCCCGGCGGCGTCGGCCGCCACCGCGAGCAGGTACCGCCCCGCGAACACCACGTCCAGCTCGGCCACCGCCGCCGGATCGGCGAAGTACGGACCACCGAGCCGCTCCCGGACCGCCTCCGTGACGGTGAGGTAGGCCCGGTTGAACACCGCCACCCCGTCCTCCGGCGGCAGCCCCGCCCCGAGCGCCCGCAGCCGGGCGACCACCCCGTCGACCGTGCCGTCCGGGTTCGTGACGTTTACTGCCGTGTCGTTCGCTCCTGTGCTCGCCGCCGCACCGGGCATGCGCCACCCTCCGATGTCGATCGTGCACTGATCGCATCATCGTGGCAGTGTGCCCGGCCGACCGGAGCGCGCGGCGCGCAGCCGACCGGGGGACGGTCGACGGAGGGGCGGCGGCGTCAGCCCAGCTCGTACTCCAGGAGGTAGGTGTGCGCGCCATCCTCGCCGACGGTCAGGTGGAACTCCCCGGTGAGCCCGGCCAACTCGCCCGAGCCGGTGCCCGGGACGACGCGTATCGTCACACCGGTGGTGTCCCAGGCGGCGTGCTGGAGCACGAACGAGCCCTTCCGCCCGTCCAGTTCACCCGTCACGTGCTCCACCGCGACGTACGAGGCCGGCGCGCCCGCGGCGTCCCCGACGGACGTCATCCGCACCTCGCTCGTGCCGGTGATCCCGCCCGTGAACGTCTTGGCGATCCGGATCCGGCCGAACGCCGCACCCGCCCGCTCCTCCGTCTCCACCGGCTCGAAGGCGGTCAGCTCGAACGCCCCGCTCGCCCTGTGCCCCATGGCGCTCTCCCCTCGACGAACGTCTCCGCGACCGACACCCCGTCGACCGCGATCAGAGCCTTGCACACAGCTCTGACAATCGCGCCCCACACGGGTGAATGCCCTGGTCAGCGCTCCGCGCGCTGCTCCCAGCGGATCGCGAGCAGCGCCGCGTCGTCCGCGAGCCCGGCCGGGCCGACCCAGTCGTCGACGTCCGCCAGCACGCCGTCCAGCAGGTCCGCCGGCTGCCCCGCGTGCAGGCCGGGCAGCCGCTGCGCCAGCGGGTAGAACACCCCGTCGGCGTTCCGGGCCTCCGAGACCCCGTCGGTGTACAGGAGCAGAAGATCGCCCGGCCGCGCCTCGAAGCGCCCCACCGGGTAGCGGCCGCCGGTCAGCCCGAGCAGTCCCAGCGGCGGCGCCGCCTCCTCCGGCTCCAGCTCGCCCACCACGCCCGCGCGGCGCAGCAGGGGGTGCGGATGGCCGCAGTTCACGACCGTCACCGGCTCCCGGCCCGGTGGCACGCTCAGCAGCAGCGCGGTCGCGAACCGCCCGTCGCCCGGTCTCGCGGCGAGCGCCGCGTCCAGGCGCTCCGCGAGCCGCCCGAGGTCGGGCTCGGTCCGCGCGCCCTCCCGGAACACCCCCAGCACGTCCGCCGCCGTCTCCACCGAGGGCAGCCCGTGCCCCTGGACGTCCCCGAGCAGGATCCGCACCCCGAACCGGGTGTCGAGGACGGCGTACAGGTCCCCGCCGATCCGCGCCTCGGCCGCCGCCGCCACGTACCGCACGGCCAGCCGCAGCCGGCCGATCCGCTCCGGCGGCGGCCGCAGCAGCGCCCGCTGCGCCGCCTCGGCCACCGTGCGGACCTGGAACAGTTCCCGCTCGCGCGCCGCCACGAGCAGCACGTTGGCGGCGCTGGCCAGGGTCGCGGCGAGGACGGTCACCAGCACGCTGACCCGGACGGCGGTCGGCAGCTGCTCGTTGGCGCTCTCCAGCGTGCCCACGGCCAGCAGCGCCGCCGCACCGACCAGGAGCGGCACCCGCGCCTTCCTGGTGGTGGCCCCGGCCAGCACCGGGGCGACCGCGAGCAGCGGCGAGAGCGTCGTGCCGGGCCCGCTCACCAGGTCGGCCACGACGGCCCCGGCGAGCAGCAGGAACGCGCCGTACAGCAACCCCCGCGTCCGCCGGGGCAAGTGCAACGGCGGCAAGTCCCCCGGCTCGTCCTCCTCCTCGATCACTCCTCCACTGTCCCCGCGCCCCCGACACCCGGCACCCAGGGCGTGTCTTTCGGAGCAGGCCGGGTGCCACCCACGCGGTCAGGGACTCCGGCCGCGCCCCCGTCGGCCGGGCCGTCGGCCGCCCGGCTAGGCTGGGTGACCGAGATGAGACGCAAGAGCCGCCGCCCGGCCTCCCCCCTTCCGCAGCGCAACGGTGTGGACCCCGTGCACCTGCGACTGCCGATCGAGGGGCCCTGGGAGACCGTCCGGGCGTACCTCGTCGAGCGGCTGGCCGCCGTCGGCACGGCGCGCGTCGACGCCGCGCTGCACGGGCGGGAGATCGTGGGCGAGGACGGGCCGGTCGCGCCGGACGACCCGTTCCGGCCCGGCGGGCACCTGTGGTTCTACCGGGACCTCCCCGACGAGGTGCGGGTGCCGTTCGAGCTCGCCGTCGTGCACCGCGACGAACACCTGGTCGTCGTCGACAAGCCGCACTTCCTGGCCACCACCCCGCGCGGCAAGCACGTCGTCGAGACGGCGCTGTCGCGGCTGCGGCACGGCCTCGACCTGCCCGCGCTCAGCCCCGCACACCGGCTCGACCGCCTCACCGCCGGGCTCGCCCTGTTCGTCGTGCGGCCCGAGGAGCGCGGCGCGTACCAGACGCTCTTCCGCGACCGGCTGGTCCGCAAGGAGTACGAGGCCGTCGCGCCCTTCGACCCGGGGCTGAGCCTGCCGCGGACCGTCCGCAGCCACATCGTGAAGGAGCGCGGGGTGATCGCGGCCCGGGAGGTCGACGCCCCGCCGAACAGCGAGAGCCGGATCGACCTGCTGGAGCGGCGCGACGGCCTCGGCCGCTACCGGCTCCGGCCGCTCAGCGGGCGCACGCACCAGCTGCGGCTGCACATGTCCGGCCTGGGCGTGCCGATCCTGGGCGACCCGGTGTACCCGGTGGTGCTGCCCGAGCCGGCCGCGGACGACTTCCGCCGGCCGCTCCAACTGCTCGCCTCCGTCGTCGAGTTCACCGATCCCGTGACCGGCCGCGAGCACCGCTTCGAGAGCCGTCGCGCCCTGTCCGCCTGGACCGACCCGGAGGGCTGGGCGGCCGGGGCCGGGGGCTCCTGACCGTCGGACCCCGGCGCCCTACGTCGGACCCGGCGCCCTAGGACCAACGGACGACCGGGTCCCGGTCCCGGTGGCCGATCCGGCACCCGGACGCTCGGAGCGATCGTGGGGGCATGAACGCAGCACAGCACACCGCCCCCGCCACCCCCGCCACCCCCACCACCCCCACCCGCGTCGCCGTCGTCACCGGGGCCTCCCGAGGACTCGGCCTGGCCCTCGCCGAGGCGCTCGCCGCCGACGGGTGGCAGCTGGTGATCACCGCCCGGGGCGCCGCCGGGCTCGCCGCCGCCGAGGCCCGGCTGGGCGCCGTCACCAGGGTCGTCGCGCTGCCCGGCTCGATCGTGGACGACGACCACCGCGCCCGCCTCGCCGAGGCCGCCGCCGGGCTCGGCGGCGCGAGCCTCCTGATCAACAACGCCGGGACCCTCAACGGCACGGACGACGCGCGCGCCGAACCGCTGCCCAGGATCGCCGACGCGCCGCTGCCCGAACTCCTGGAGACGTTCGAGGTCAACGCCCTCGCCCCGATCGCGCTCACCCAGCTCGTCCTGCCGCAGCTGCGCGCCCACGGCGGCGCGGTGCTGAACATCAGCTCCGACGCGGCCGTCGTGCCGTACGTCGGCTGGGGCGGCTACGGCGCGAGCAAGGCGGCGCTCGACCTCGCCACCGCCGTACTCGCCAGGGAGGAGCCGGAGTTGCGGGTCTGGGCGGTCGATCCGGGCAGCATGCGGACCGAGATGCTCCAGGCGGCGAGCCCCGGCGAGGACATCTCCGGCGAGCCGCTGCCGGAGGAGGTCGCCCCCGCCCTGCTCGGCCTGCTCAGGGACGGCGCGCCGTCCGGCCGGTACCGGGCGGAGGACCTCGCAGCGGACGTCGCAGCGGACCGCACGGGGGACCGCACGGCGGACCGTGCGGCGGATCTCGCAGCGGTCCGAGGTGGGCGATGACCGTCCTTACGGAGCTCGGCCCCGACTTCACCGTCCCGCCCGAACTCTCCGCCCCCGCACCGGCGGAGGCCCGCGGCCGGGCGCGCGACGGCGTCCGGATGCTGGTCGGACGGCGCGAGCGCGACACCGTGGAGCACCACCGCTTCACCGACCTGCCCGACGTGCTGCGCCCCGGCGACCTGCTGGTGGTCAACAACTCCGCGACGATCCCGGCGGCCCTGCCCGGACGGCTGCCCGACGGAACGCCGGTCGCACTGCACCTGTCCTCGGCCCAGCCGGACCAACGCGGAGCGTTCCTGGTGGAGTTGCGCCGCGTCGTGCCCGGGAGGGCGGCGGAGTACTACCCGCCCGAGGACAGCCCGGCCCGCCCGGGCCTGCGGATCGGCCTGCCGGCCGGCGGTGCCGCCGAGTTGACCACCCCGTTCACCGCCCGCCTCTGGTACGCCGAACTCGACCTCCCCGCAGCGCTGTTGCCGTACCTGTCACTCCACGGCCGGGCGATCCGGTACGGCTACGTGGACCGCGACTGGCCGATGGAGGCCTACCAGACGGCGTTCGCCACCATCCCCGGCAGCAGTGAAATGCCCAGTGCCGCACGCCCGTTCACGACGGAGGTGGTCGCCCGCCTGGCCGGCCGCGGCGTGCTGCTCGCGCCGATCACCCTGCACACCGGCGTCGCGTCCCCGGAGGCGCACGAGGCGCCGTACGCGGAGCGGTTCCACGTCCCGGCGGCGACCGCCCGACTGGTGGGCCACGTCCGGGCGGGCGGCGGCCGGGTGATCGCCGTCGGCACCACCGCGGTGCGGGCGCTGGAGTCCGCCGCCGACCCGGACGGGACGGTCCACGAGGCCGACGGCTGGACGGAGTTGGTCATCACCCCCGAGCGCGGCGTCCGGGCGGTCGACGGTCTCCTGACCGGCTGGCACGAGCCGCGGGCCTCCCACCTCCAGCTCCTGGCCGCCGTCGCCGGCCTTCCGCTCCTCGCCCGCT
Organism: Kitasatospora sp. NPDC057936; assembly: GCF_042887525.1. Taxonomy (NCBI): domain Bacteria; kingdom Bacillati; phylum Actinomycetota; class Actinomycetes; order Kitasatosporales; family Streptomycetaceae; genus Kitasatospora; species Kitasatospora sp. NPDC057936. The sequence goes on along the minus strand of NZ_JBHVPD010000023.1, from coordinate 83,653 downwards.
GCTACCGCGAGGCCGTCCGGAGCCGGTACCTCTGGCACGAGTTCGGCGACGTCAACCTGCTCCTGCCGGCCTGACGAGACGTCAGGCAAAGAGCGTCCGTGCGACGTGGTCGGTGTCGAGGTATTCGCGGACGGCCGTGATCAGCCCGTTCTCGACGGTGAACACGGCCGCGCAGTGGTTCTCGTACGCGCTGCCGTTCGCGGCCGTCCCCTTGGAAGTCCACTCGGCGAGGGCCTTCGGGCCGTCTGCGAGAACCTGGGTGAGCGTCACCTCCAGCGGGGTGTCGGGGGCGAACAGGGCGCGCGCGCCGACGAGGAACTCGCTGAAGATGGCTTCCTTGCCGCGCCACACCCGCGACAGGGGGAGGGTGCCCGGGTACTCCCAAGTCGCGTCGTCGGCGAAGCAGGCGACGGCGGTGTCGAGGTCACCCCCGGCGATCGCGGTGACGTAGGCGGTGACGACGGTGCGGGTGTCGAGCTGCTGGTTCACGGTGGCTCCTCTGGTGTCCTCCGGTGGGGCTGTCCCGCCGTTGCCACCAGACAACCGCGCAGGTACCGCACCGGGCCAACAACCGCAGTGCGGGGCCGACAATCAACCGTTGTCGTCGCAGGCCACACGCGGTTCAGGAGGTGCCCGTCGTGCCGGGCGGCAGCTCCAGCTCGAACCAGACCACCTTGCCGTCCCCGGTTCGCCGGCTGCCCCAGCGGTGGGCGAGCTCGTTGACGAGGTGCATGCCGCGCCCGCCCTCGTCCTCGGACCTGGCGGGCCGCATGCGCGGGGCCTCGCCCTCCTGGTCGGCGACCTCGACGGTGAGCATCCGGTTGCAGAACAGCCGCAGCTGGGTGGGGGATCCGGCGTGGACGAGGGCGTTGGTGATGAGTTCGCTGGTGAGCAGCTCGGCCCAGTCGGCGAGGGCGTCGAGCCCCCAGTCGGCGAGCGTCGTGCGGGTGAAGCGGCGGGAGTGCGCGACCATCGCGCGGTCGCCGCTGAGCGGCAGGGTCGCGATCCGGTCCGCGCCGACCGGGCGGACCTGGGCCATGATGACGGCGATGTCGTCCTCGGCGGTGCGGCCGGTGAGTTCGGCGAGGACGGCGTCGCAGGTCTGCTCCAGGGAGCGGCGCCGGTCGGCGATCGTGCGGCAGAGCAGTTGGATGCCCTCGTCGATGTCGCGGCCCCGGCGTTCGACGAGCCCGTCGGTGTAGAGCGCGAGGATGGCCTCCTCGGGGAGGGTGAACTCGACGCTCTCGAACGGGACTCCGCCGACGCCGAGCGGTGCGCCGGGCGGCAGCTCGATCGTCCGGGCCCGCCCGCCGGGCTCGGCGACGACCGGCGGCAGGTGTCCGGCGCAGGCGGCGGTGCAGTGGCGGTCGACGGGGTCGTAGACGACGCACACGCAGGTCGCGAACTGCCCGTCCCCGAGTGCGATGGTGGCCTCGTCGAGCCGGTGCAGGACGCGCGCCGGGTCGAGGTCGAGGGTGATCAACGTGCGGGCGACGGTGCGCAGTTGGCCCATGGTGGCGGCGGCCCGGATGCCGTGTCCCATGACGTCGCCGACGATCAGCGCGACCCGCCCGGAGGGCAGCGGAACGACGTCGAACCAGTCGCCGCCGACCTCGCTGACGACACTGCTCGGCAGGTAGCGGTAGGCGATGTCCAGGCCGAGCGTGCGGTGGATCTCCTGCGGCAGCAGGCTGCGCTGGAGGGTGAGCGCGGTGTCCCGCTCGCGCCGGTAGAGCCGTCCGTTGTCGATCGCGAGGGCGGTGCGGGCGGCGAGCTCCTCGGCCAGCGCCTGGTCGGCCGGCCCGAACGGCACCGGGTTGGCCATGCGGATGAACTCCGCCCCGCCGAGCACGAGTCCGCGCGCCACCAGCGGCACCATCAGGTACGAGTGCACCCCCGCCGCCAGCCCGGGCTCCACCCGGTCGGGCGAGGCGACGATCCGGCGCAGGTCGTCCTCGGTGACCTCGGAGACGAGGATCGACCGCCCGCTGCGCAGGCTCTCGGCGTACAGCGCGGCGGACTGCGACGTCTCGCCGACGGAGTCCGCCGCGCCGGTCATGGTGCCCGAGGGGCCGACCTCGCCGACCGCGACCGCCCGCATCAGCACCGAGCCGTCGGGCGGGACGGGCCCCGGCTCCTCGCCGCCGAGCACCGCGTCGCGCAGGTCGACGGTGACGAAGTCGGCGAAGCGCGGGATCACGACCTCCACCAACTCCCGTGCGGTGTTGTGCAGATCGAGGGTGGTGCCGATCCGTGTGCTGGCCTCGTTGAGCAGCGACAGCCGCTGCTGCGCGGCCCATGCCTCGTCGAGCGCGCGCTGGCGGGCCGCGGCGGCGTCGCGCTCGCGGGTGAACAGCAGCGCGTTGTCGATGGACACGGCCGCCCGCACCGCCAACTCCCCGGCCAACGCCAGGTCGTCGTCCTCGTAGGGGCGCTCGACGAGGGTGCGGTAGAAGCCCGCGACGCCGACCGGAGTGCCGCGCGCGATCAGCGGGACCACCATGAACGAACGGACGTTCTGCTCGCGCACCGCGGCGGTGCGCACCGGGTCGTCGGCGAACCAGGCCAGCCCCTCGGCGTCCATCCGCGGCACCAGCACGGGCTTGCGGTTCGCCAGCGCCCACGCGTACGGCGAGCCGGGCCGGAAGCGCTGCACGCCACCGGTCCGGTCGATCGGGCGCAGGGTGGAGCCGTGCACGGAGTGGAAGGCCATCCGGCGCAGGAGCGCGGAGCCGTCCCCGGAGGGGCGGGCCTCACGCTCGCCGCGGACGAGGTCGTCCAGCACCTCGACGACCACCGTGTCGGCCAGCCTGGGCGTCGCCACCTCGGCCAACTCCTGCGCGGTGCGGTCGATTTCGAGCGTGGTGCCGATCCGGGCGGACGCCACGTTGACCAGCGCCAGCCGCTCCTGCGCGGCCTTCGCCTCCCGCAGCGCCTGCTGGCGGGCGAGGACGGTCTGGTGCTGGCGCAGGTACAGCCGGGCGTTGTCGATCGCGACGGCGGCGCGCGAGGCCAGCTCGTCACCGAGCGTGATGTCCGCCTCGGCGAAGGACTCCCGGGCGCCGCGCCGCGAGTACACGATCATGCCGAGCGTCGTGCCGCGCGCCACCAGCGGGGTGATCCGCACCGAGCGCGGCCGGTCGCCGAGCGCGGCCTGGCGGCGGCTCTCGGTGATGCCCTCGCTGAGCAGCGGCAGCTCCCAGGACGGCACGACGACCGTCCGCCCGGTGGCGAGCGCCCGCGCGTACGGGGAGTCGTGGGGGAGCTCGTACACCGCGTCGACGGGCAGGGCCTCCGCCGGGTACAGCGGATCGGTGGACGCGAGGGCCAGCCGGCGCACCAGCAGCGGGACGAGCCGGTCGGTCGGCTCGACGTTGCGCCCGGCGACCAGCGCCTCCAGGGCGAACACGCCGCTGATGTCGGCCACCCTCGGGACCATCGCGTCGGCGAGCTCGCGGGCGGTCTGCCGCAGGTCGAGCGTGGTGCCGATGGAGGCCGTCGCGTCGACGAGCAGGGCAAGCCGCTCCTGCGCGCGGGCGGCGCGGGCGTCGGCGTGGAACTGCTTGCTGATGTCGATGACCGTCGAACTGACCCCGAGCACCCGCCCGCCCGGCTCCTCCAGCCGGAAGTACGAGGCGGACCAGGCGTGGTCGTGCTGCGGATCGCCCGGAGTGCGGCCGTGCGAGCGCGTGTCCACGACCGGCGTGCCCGTCTCCAGCACCCGCCGCATCACGGCCTCCGCCTCGGCGCCGTTGATCCCGGGCAGCAGCTCGGTCAGCCGGTGGCCGACGTGCGCCCCGACGGACAGGCCGTTGACCCGGGCCAGCGCCTCGTTGAGGCGGACGAACCGCAGATCGGCGTCGAAGACGCCCATGCCGACCGGGGACTGCGTGAAGAACCCGTCCAGGACCGCCAGGTCCGCCTGGATCCGGCGCAGCGTCGTGACGTCCGAGGCGACGGCCAGCACCAGCGGGCGCCCGCCGGGGCCGGCGATGGGATGGGTGCGGAACTCCAGGTTCACGGGATGCCCGTCCCGGTGCCGCACGGGGAACACCCCGGACCACGGCCGCCCGTCCAGGATCTGCTGGAACAGCTCCAGCACGTCGGGCCGCTCCTCGTCCGAGGTCAGCAACTGCGCGGCCCTCGCACCGACCGCCTCGGCGGCGGTGTAACCGAGCAGTGCCTCGGCGTCGCTGCTCCAGTGCAGGATCCGCCCGTCGGCCTCGATCAGCGCCGTCGCGATCGGGACCATCAGCAGGGCGTCCTGCCGCGGCTCCCCCGTGCGCGGCTCGTTCTCGTTCACCATGGCCAGAGAACCGTCCGGAGATCGCTTCCACCAGCCCTGCCATCTTCGCACGCGGCCCCCGGAGCCCGCTCACCGTGACATCACCGCCCGGGGCGTACCCACCAGAACCCCGACCACCGGACCGCGGCTCACCCAACGGCCCGGATCCCTCGAACCCGCGCCCGGTCGACCGGCGAGTGCGCACCATCCCGGTAGAGGTGCCCCACGCACCGGCGGCGCAGCGGACTGCCTGCCACCAGCAAGACCGGCGACACCAGCAGCGCGCCGATCATGACCCCGATCCGGCAAGCGAAGTCGGTAGGGCTCCCTGCTCTCACGGGTCGACTCTCCGACAGCCACGGGCAGTCGATGCGACCGGCTTCTCACGCGGCCGGACAGGCCGCGGGAAGTCGTCCTGGCCGACTTCCTCCGCCGGCCCGTTGCCCTGGTCGGTATCGCCGGGGTCGTGGGAGGTCGTCCTGGCCGACTTCCTGTGTGGCGGGCTCGGTTGTGGCGTGTCGATTCCATCGGCTTCCTCCGCCGGCCCGCTGCCCCGGTCGGCATCGCCGGGGGCGCGGGAAGTCGTCCTGGCCGACTTCCTGTGTGGTGGGCCCGGTTGTGGCGTGTCGATTTCACCGGCTTGCTCCGCTGGCCCGCTGCCCCGGTCGTCATCGCCGGGGTCGTGGGAGGTCGTTCTGGTCGACTTCCTGTGTGGTGGGCCCGGTTGTGGCGTGTTGATTTCACCGGCTTGCTCCGCTGGCCCGCTGCCCCGGTTGGTATCGCTGGGGTCGTGGGAGGTCGTCCTGGCCGACTTCCTGTGCGGTCTGCTCGTGCACGGGATTTGATCTCGCGGACTTGCGCCCTGCGTTTCCATGACTCCGCGCACGCGAGAGGAGGTCGACGTGGCCGACTTGTTCTTCCGGCCCCCGACTGCCCTCACACACAGCGACGGAAAGTCGGCCGAATCGACTTTCTGCGCTGGCGGCCGCCCGCGTCTTTCGACGCCGGCTGGCCGTGGGGCGCAGGCTTGCCTGACGCTGAGACGCTGGAAGTCGGGCGGGTCGACTTTTCGGTCCGTTCCTCCCGGCTCGGTTGAGCGCTCTGGGTTGGGGTGGGGCACCAGGAGTCGGGTGGGCCGACTTTTGGTGCGGAGTGCGGGCCTCGTCGCTTGGGTGGATTCTGGCTCTGCTGGGGCAGGGGGCGCGCTGGAAGTCGGTTGGGCCGACTTTTGGCTCCGGGGTGGGGGCGTGGGTCGGTTCGGTTTTGTGGTCCGGGTTGGGCTCGTGGGGGGCGCCAGGGGTCGGGTGGGCCGACTTTTGGCGCGGGGTGGGGCTTCGTCGTTTGGGTGGCTTTTGGCTCCGGGAAGGGGCGTCGGCCGGTTCGGTTTTGTGGTCTGTGTTGGGCAGGCGGAGGCGTGAGAAGTCGGGCGGGCCGACTTTTGGCGCGAGTGGGGGAGCCGCTTGGCCTGGGCGATTGGGTTGGTGGCGTTCTGCTGTGGTGGGGCAGCGCCAGAAGTCGGGTGGGGCGACTTTCTGTGGGCCCTCAACTGGTGGGGACTCGCTCCCGTGTCGGGGCCTTCGCCCCCTCCGCGGCTTCCGTCCTGCGGGATTCGGCAGCGCGGGAGGCCAGGGCCAGCAGGGCTCCGGCGAAGCACAGGACGGCCGCTACGACGACGGCGCGGTCGGTGCCCGCCGCCAGGGCGCGGGCCGCTGCCTCGTGGCCGGGGGTGGTCGGGTGGGCGGAGGCGGCCACGGCCACCGTGACCGCCACGCCCAGGGCCGAACCCACGTACCGGGACGTGTTGTTGGCGCCGGATCCCATGGCCGCCCGGTGGGCCGGGACGCTGCTCACCGCGAGCCGGGCGAGGGCGGCGTTCAGCACGCCGCTGCCGATGCCCGCGACCGCGAGCCCGGGCGCCAGCCGTGCCCAGGTGGAGTCCGGGCCCAGCCCGTACAGGCCGGCCTCGCCGATGCCGCAGATCAGCAGCCCGACCGCGACCTGGGTGGTCGCCGCCAGGTGGGCCGCGAGCCGTCGGGCCTGGAGGGCGGCGAGGACCGAGAGGCCCGACCAGATGGCCAGCACCCCGCCGACCGCCAGCCCGGAGAGGCCGAGGACGCCCTGGAGCAGGGTGGGCAGGTAGCTCATGAAGCCGACCATCGACAGCCCGGTGAACATCGCCCCGCCGGTGGCCGCGATGAAGCCGGGGCTGCGGAACAGCGAGAGGTCCAGCATCGGCTCCCGGACCTTGGCTTCGATCAGGGCGAACAGTGCGAGCAGCAGCACCCCGGCCGCCAGCAGCACCAGTACTGCGGGCCGGCCCCAGCCGGTGCGGCCCTCGGCCAGTCCGGCGATCAGCAAGGTCGTTCCGGCGGCGAGGGTGAGGACGCCCCAGGGGTCGAGCGGGCGGGGCCGGTCGGCCCGTGACTCGGCGAGGACGGCCGAGGCGAGGGCCGCGAGCGCCGCGGACACGACGGCGAGCCCGCCGCCGACCGCCCGCCACCCGGCCCACTGCGCGACCAGCGCGCCGTAGACCGGGCCGATCGCGATGCCCAGGCCGACCGCCGCACCCCACACGCCGAGCGCCCTGATCCGGGCCGGTCCGGGCGGGAACGCGTGGCTGATCAGCCCGAGCGCGGGCGCCAGGATCGCCGCCGAACCGGCGCCGAGCAGCACCCGGGCGGTGAGGTAGGCGGCGCCGCCGGGGGCGAGGGCGGCGAGCGCCTCGGAGGCGGCGAACAGCAGTACGCCGAAGGTGAAGACGCGCTTGCGCCCGTGGTCGTCGGCCGCGCTGCCGGCGGTGAGCAGCAGGGCCGAGATGCCGACGAGGGTGCCGGTGAGGATCCAGGTGCGGCCGCCGGCCCCGAGGTGGGCCGCCTCGGCGGTGGCGGCGAGCGAGGCGGTGGGGGCGGTGTAGGCGACGGTGACCAGCGCGGTGGCGACCGCGGCGGTGAACAGGGTGGCACCGGGCCGGACGGGCACGGGGCCGGTTGGTGCGGGGGACATCGGTGTTCCCTCCGGGAGCGGCGGTGGGTCCAGTGGGTCTGGTGAATGAACCTGCTTTCCGGGCAGCACGCTACCACCAAGAGTCTGTTGATTGAACCCACTGGGCGACTGGACTACGCTGACCGCCATGGCGCTCGGAACCGACTACGAACTGCAGGACTGCGCACTCGCCCGCGCCCTGGAGGTGGTCGGCGAGCGCTGGAGCCTCCTGATCGTGCGTGACGCCTTCTACGGCGTGCAGCGCTTCAACGACTTCCTCGTCCACCTCGGCATCCCGCGGGCCGTCCTCACCGCCCGCCTCAACACGCTCGTCGCCGCCGGCGTCCTGCGCAAGGAGCCGTACCAGTACGCGCCGCTGCGCCACGGCTACCTGCTCACCGAGGCCGGACTCGAACTGTGGGCGCCGCTCTACCTGTTGAGCCGCTGGGGCGGTCGGCACGCCACCCCGGACGGTCCGCGCCACCTCTTCGCGCACACCGCCTGCGGCACGGACCTCGACCGCACAGGCGCGTGTCCGCACTGCGGCCGGTTCGTCCCGCCCGCCGAAGTCGTGATCCGGCCCAACCCCGGCCGCGGCGGCGCCCCGCGCACCGACCCGGTCTCGCTCGCGCTGGCCGGCCCGCACCGGCTGCTCGAACCACTCGCCTCGGCCGCTCCCTAGCCCGCCCGGGCGTTCCCTGGCCCACCCGCCCGGTCGCCGCCTGCCCCGCCCGGCTGCCGTCTGGCCTGCCGGTCGCCGCCCACCCGCCCGGTCGCCGCCGGCCCTGCCCGGCTGCCGGCTGCCGTCTGGCCTGCCGGTCGCCGCCCGGCCCCGCCGGGGCGCGGGGACGCCGACGAGGCCGTCGGCACCGTGCCGACGGCCTCACGACGCTCGCGGCCGGCGCCTACGAGTGGAAGCCGACCTCCGGGTTCTCCGCCGTCGGCCCGTCGAGGATCGGCTGGTCGACGCCCTTCAACTGCAGGTCGAAGAAGGCCGCGACGTACTCGCGCGTGAGCGAGAGCGCGCGCCGGGCGGGGATCGTCCGGCCGGTGTCGGGGAGGCCGAGTGCGTCGAGGAACAGCGGGAAGTCGGTGAACGAGGGGTGGTTGGTGCCCGCGACGGTCAGCCAGCGCTTCCAGCCGTCGAGGTTGGGCCAGCTCTCGGTCCAGCTGGTGTCCTCCTCGCCGTCCGGCAGGGGGTGGCCGATCATCATGAACGGCTTGCCGCCGATGCCGGAGGCGGGCACGGTGACGTCCATGCTGCCGTCCAGGTCCACGCCGGCCTGGATCCGGTCGTCGGTGAGCAGGGCCGGGACGGTCGCCGCACCGCCGGCGGAGTGGCCGGCCATGCCGATGCGGTCGGGGTCGATCATGCGCGAGTAACGCCAGGCGGGGTGGGGGTGGGCGGTCAGCTGGTCGAGGACGAAGGAGGCGTCCTTCGCGCGGCTGCGGTCCAGGCCCGCCCAGGCTTCCGGGGTCTTCAGCTGGCCGCACATGACGCAGGGCAGCGTCTGCCCGTCGGGGAAGGTCGTTCCGGTGTTCTCGTAGGTGTGGTCGATCAGCGCGACGACGTAGCCGCGGCTGGACAGGTCCTCGGCGAGGCTGGTCAGCGAGGTGCGCGGCATCGTGAAGCCGGGCGAGAGGAGGATCAGCGGGTACCGGCCGGGCGCGGGGCGCGCGTCGGACTCGGCCCAGGTCCGGGTGGCGGTGATCGCCTCGGTCGGGATGGTGTTGCCCGGCAGCTTCGCGTCCAGCAGCATCCGCGCGGCCTCGGGCGTCATGTACGGGGCCGGGCCGCCGGTGCCCGCCTTGGCGGGGTAGTACATCGACACCATCAGCTGGCGCGGACCCGCCGACGGCACCCACGGGTCGGGCCGGTCCTGGTCGACGAGGTGCAGGATCTCCCGCCCGACCGCGTGCGGCCCGGTCGGGTGCGGGAGTTCGACGTGGACGGCGGCCGGCGTGGTGGCCGGGGTGCCGGCGGTGCCGGGAGAGGTGGCCGCGGCGGCCGCGGGTGGGGAGGCGGCGAGCGCGGGTGCGGCGGCGACGACGGACAGCGGCAGGGCGAGCAGCAGGGCCGCCGCCGCGGCAGTGCGACGAATTCCGGTCATGCGAGGACCGTATGTGCCGCGCAATGGAATTGACGTCGCCTCAGCGGCGTAGGGGTTCCACCGGAGAGTACGACGGCCGTCGACATACGGCCCCTACGGGCACCCCTAGGGGTGCACCGGCCCCGCCGTCGGGCGACCGACTCCGGGCGTCAGGCGATCGACTCCAGGATCGTCGCGTTCGCCAGGCCGCCCGCCTCGCACATCGTCTGCAGCGCGTACCGCGCGCCGCGCCGGCGCATCTCGTGGACCAGGGTGGTCATCAGGCGGGTGCCGCTCGCGCCCAGCGGGTGGCCGAGGGCGATCGCGCCGCCGTTGACGTTGAGCCGGGCCGGGTCGGCGCCGGTCTCCCGGAGCCAGGCCAGGACGACGCTCGCGAAGGCCTCGTTCACCTCGAACAGGTCGATGTCGGCGAGCGAGAGCCCCGAGCGGCGCAGCACCCTGTCGGTGGCGGGCAGCACGCCGGTGAGCATCAGCAGCGGGTCCGAGCCGGTGACCGCGAAGGAGTGCAGCCGGGCCAGCGGGCGCAGGCCGAGCCGGGCGGCGGTCTCGCTGCTGGTGATCAGGACGGCGGAGGCGCCGTCGTTGATCGGGCTGCTGTTGCCCGCCGTCACCGACCACGAGATCTGCGGGAAGCGCTCCGCGTAGCCCGGGTCCTCGAAGGCGGGGCGCAGCCCGGCGAGCACCTCGGGGGTGGTGCCCAGCCGCACCGACTCGTCCATGGTCACGAGCCCGTTCGGGGTGGGGACCGGTGCGAGTTCGGCCGTGAACAGGCCGTCCGCGTGGGCTCGTGCCGCCTTGGCGTGCGAGTCGGCGGCGAAGGCGTCCATCTCCTCGCGCGAGATCGACCACTTCGCGGCGATCAGCTCGGCGCTGACGCCCTGCGGGACCAGCCCGCCGGGGTAGCGGGCGGCGACGGACGCGCCGAACGGATCGGCGCCGGGCGGCACGTTGGACCACATCGGCACGCGGCTCATCGACTCGATCCCGCAGGCGACCACGATGTCGTAGGCGCCCGCGATCACGCCCTGCGCGGCGAAGTGCACCGCCTGCTGGGAGGAGCCGCACTGCCGGTCGACCGTGGTCGCCGGGACGGAGTCCGGGAACCCGGCCGCGAGCCACGCGTAGCGGGTGGTGTTCATCGCCTGCTCGGCGACCTGGTCGACGCAGCCGCCGATCACGTCGTCGACCAGGGCCGGATCGATGCCGCTGCGCCCGATCAGGGCCTGGAGCGTGTGCGCGAGCAACTCGACCGGGTGGACGCCGGCCAGCGAGCCTCCCGGCTTGCCCTTGCCGACGGGGGTGCGGACGGCTTCGACGATCACGGCGTCACGCATGACGGCCGCCCTTCTTGGGTGTTGGGGACCTGAGAGGGTAGTTGGAAAAGCAAACTCACTATAGATCTAGTGAGTTCGAGAATCCAACCCTCTCGGGCTCGTCGCCGCCTCGCCGCTTCCGCCTCTCCGCTTCCGTTCCCCTCCGGTTCCGTCCCTCCGCTTCTGCCGCTTCCGCCTCTCCGCGCCGGCTACACCGCCGTCGCGAACTCGTTCTGCAACCTGCGCAGCAGCGCCGTCCCCGCCGAATCGGCCGACCGCCCGCTGTTGACCAGGACCACCACCCCCACCTGCTTCTCCGGATCGAAGGCGACGAAGGACCGGAACCCGCCCGTGCCGCCGTTGTGCCAGATCTGGAGGTGACCGCCCTGCTGGGTGTGCAGGCGGTGGCCGAGCCACCCCAGGTGCATCCAGGCGAACGGGTTGACGCGGTGCCGCACCTCCCTGGTGAGCGAGATCGCGGGCGCCAGCGGCCCGTCCGGCTCGCGGCCGGCGGCCAGCTGGGCCCGCAGGAGTATCGAGAGGTCGGCGGCGGTCGAGCGGAGCGCCCCCATGCCTCCCAGGTCGGCGAGGTCCCAGAACGGCACCGGCCGTGCGGCCGCCGAGTGCCCCCGGGCGAGCCGGTCGGAATGCTCCTCGCCGGGCGTCACGACGGTGTCCCCGAGCCCGAGCGGCGCGCAGACCTCCCGGCGCACCAGCTCCTCGTACCCGACCCCGGCCCGCTCGGCCAGCGCGAGACCGAGCAGCCCGGCGCCGAGGTTGGAGTAGCGGAAGCTGCGCCCGGGCGCCGAGCGCAGCTTGGTGCGGCCGAGCCCGGCGAGGACGTGCTCCGCCGTGCAGTGCGCGTACGGATCGGACCGGCGCGAGGTGAACAGACTGGCCACCAGGACGCCCCGGGGCAGGCGGGGGAGTCCCGAGGTATGCGTGGCGAGGTCCTTCAGGGTGATCTCCCGCCCGCCCCGGACGGGGAGCGCGGTGCCGCCGGGGAGCAGTGCGGCGACCGGCTCCTCCAGCGCGGTGGAGCCGTCGAGCACCATCCGGGCGAGCGCGAGCGAGGTGAACACCTTGGTGACGGAACCGATTTCGAACAGCGTGCGCGGTCCGGGCGCGCCGCCGCCCGGACCGGTGCGCCCGGCACCGTGGATCTCCACGGCGCCGCCGGCCAGCCCGGCGACCACCGCGCCGACGTGCTGGCCCGCGAGCCGGTCGGCCGTCCGCTGGACGAGGCAGGCGAGTTCGTTCATGACTGTGAGCCTAGGCCCGCCCACCTGCCGATTCGTCAGCCCTCATGGTGATCTGCGCCGCCTCCCCGTGCGTCCCCGGGAGTACGCCCCGCTGCGCTCGCCGAAGTACAGGCGAAGTACGGGCGGAATGCGGGGCGACGTACGGGCCGGGCGAAGTACGGGCGAAGTACGGGCGAAGTACGGGCGGGGCGCGTCAGCAGGTCAGGTTCGCCCCCGGATCCACGCCGAGGAGCTGCGCGAACCCCTGGTACAGGCTGACCCGGTGCTGCATCTGCGCCGGGTTGTTGCCGTTGCACTCCAGCGTGCCGTTGATGCTGCGGATCGTCTCGCCGAAGCCGGCGCCGTTGACCATCGCGTCGTGCGCGGTCATGGTGCCCGGCCCGTTCTGGGTGTTCCAGTACCAGAGGCCGGTCTTCCAGGCGACGGCCGGATCGGTCTCCACCAGGCCCGGACTGTCCAGCAGGTCGATCCCGAGCGAGTCCCCGGCGGCCTTGTAGTTGAAGTTCCAGCTGAGCTGGATCGGCCCGCGCCCGTAGTACGCGGCCTGCCCGGCCGGGCACCCGTAGGGCTGCGAAGCGTCGCAGTAGTGCGGGTAGTTGGCGGTGTTCTGCTCGACGACGTAGACCAGCCCGCCGGTCTCGTGGCTGACGTTGGCGAGGGACGCGGCGGCCTCCTGCCGGCGGACGGTGTCGCTGCCGGTGGTGGTGAAGCCGGGGTAGGCGGGGAGCGCGTCGAGGAGGCCCTGGTAGGTGTAGAAGGGGTTCCGGTTCGGGAACATCTGCTCGAACTGGGCCTGGCTGACCGGGAATCCGCCCGGACCGGGCTGGGTGGGGGTCGGTGTGGGCGACGGGTCGCCGGAGCCGCCGCAGGCGCCCTGGTCGGACCAGACGCCGGAACCGCCGGTACTGGGCGGCTCGTTCTGAGTCCACCACTTGGCGGTCCAGTTGTGCCCGCCGTACGAGACGGCGGCTCCGCCGGTGTACACGGCCGAGGAGCTCCACGGCGTGCCGCAGGTGGCGGCGCCGGCGCCGGCCGGGAAGAGCAGGAGGACGGCCAGCGCCGTCGTCATGGCGGAGAGCAGCGCGAATGCGCGTTTGACTGACACGTCATCACCCTCGTGCAGTGGGGGAGTTGTGGGGGTGATGACGACTGAACCGCTATGGTCTATACCTGTCAAGGGGTTTGGTCAAAGGCGCTTACGAAATCCGAAAGGGGCCCCGCCCCGCCCTACGGCGCCAGTGCCGCCCGCAGCCGCGCCGCGACCTCGGCCGCCGCAGCCTCGTCCGGGTACGTCCCGCGCGGCCAGAAGAAGCCGCGCAGCCCGTCCCTCGGATTGCGCGGCACGACGTGGACGTGGAGGTGCGGCACCGACTGGCTGATCCGGTTGTTCGCCGCGACGAAGCTCCCGGCCGCGCCCAGCCCGCGCTCCACGGCGGCGGCCACCCGCTGGACCCGCAGGAAGAACGGCCCCACGTCGGCGGCCGGCAGGTCGGCGAGGGTGCGGTGGTGGGTGCGCGGGACGACGAGGACGTGCCCGGGGAAGAGCGGTCGCCGGTCCAGGAATGCCACCGCCGCCTCGTCGTCCAGCACCCGGTGCGCGGGCTCGGTGCCGGCGACGACCGCACAGAAGACGCAGTCCATCCGCCCATTCAAGCCGCCGCCCGCGGCCCGGGCACCTCCACCGCGCGAACGGACGCAGGCGGAGCGAACCGGAGCGAACAACGTGAACCGACGCGAACCGGCGCGGACGGATGCGGGCCGACGCGGACGGACAGGCCGGGCTCCGGCAGCCCCTACTCGTACCGGTACTGCAGCGCGTCCCGCTCGTCCTGCTCGATCATCTCGATGGTCATCCCGCCGTCCCGCAGGTGCGAGAGCGTGACCGCCGCCGAGCTCGGCTGTGCGTCCTTGGCGAGCCAGTTCTCCGGCTTCCACGCCGAACCGCGCAGGAACGACTTCGGGCAGTGCGCGTACACCTCCTCGACGCCCACGACGATCGCGCTGCGCGGCGGCTTGCCGACGGCCGTCAGCCGGCGCAGCAGCTCCGGGTCGGTGGACACGCAGGCCCGCCCGTTGACGCGCAGGGTGGTGTCCCGCCCGGGGACGACGAAGAGCAGCCCGACCCGGCCGTTCTCCAGGATGTTGTTCAGGGTGTCCAGGCGTTTGTTGCCGGTGGCGTCCGGTATGGCCAGCGTGTACTCGTCGAGCACCGAGACGAGCCCGGCCGGCCCGCCGCGGGGCGAGACGTCGCAGCGGCCCTCGGCGTCGGAGCTGGCCACGAAGACCATCGACGAGCAGGCGATCAGCTGCCGCGCGACCTCGTGCAGCCGGTCCACCTGCTTCTGGCGCGCCCGTTGGCCGGGCTGCTCGTAGACCTCGCGCAGCTGCTCGGCGGTGCGCAGGGCACCGGCGTCGAGCGCGGCGAAGAGGCCGTGCGGCCCGTCCTGCCCGGCGGTTGACGGAAGGGAAGTTTCCGATGTGCTGGTCATACCGGCGAATCTAGCCGGGCGGGTCAAGGTACCGGCCGGGGCGAATCCGAGTCCACCCCTCCCCACCAGCGCTTTTCCGCAGATTCCGCTGATAATGGGGCCAAGGACTTCCGCGGGAGGTGGTGGTCGTGATCGTCAGGATCTGGGCCGGGCAGGTCATGGCCGGGCGCGTCGAGGAATTCTGCACGCTGCTCACGACGAAGGTGATCCCGCAGCTCGGCAGCACCGACGGCTGCCTGGGCGGCGAGCTGCTGCGCTCGGTGACCGAGGACGGGCACCGGGTGCTCGTGGTCAGCCGGTGGCGCGACGAGGAGGCCCTGCGCGGGTACGCCGGGCCGATGTGGCGGATCCGGCCGGTCTGGTCCGAGGGGGAGCTGAGCTACCTCGCGCACCCGCCCGTGGTCAGCCACTTCATGCCGATCGCCGCACCCGCCAGGCTCTGAGGCCCGCCAGGCTCTGGGGCCCGCCGGGCTTTGGCACTCGGCGGCTTCAGATCTGCAGCGGCACCGGGTGGATCTCGTCCGCCGGGTGGCCCGTACGCGTGTGGACGCGCTGCACGGCCTCCTTGGACGGCGCGTCGGAGAGGCAGTACACCGTGCCCGATTCGGGGTCGGCCCACGCCTGCTCGAACCGCACGCCCTCGTCGCCCTGGACCGCCAGGTCGGCGTCGTGGGCCGCCTTGAGCTGGTCGCCGGTGATCCCGGCCATCCCGTGGTGGACGTCCATGAACTTCATCGTTCTCGCCTCCACAGCTCCGGACCCCGGAGCTTCCTCACCTTCCGTGAACACCCCCACCATCACCAGCCTGCGCCCCGACCCCGCCGACCACCACCGCACGGCTGCGCGCCCACGGTCGCCCCGCGATCACGAGTGCCCCGCGACCACGAGCGCGCCGCGCATTCCCCGCCCTCACGTGAAACAGCCCACAGCGAAAGCCTCTCGCTGGCCTTGCGCGCGCCGTGGCACAATGACCGCAACAGCAGTGACGTTCAGCGCACTCCGGGGTCGGTGAAAATCCGAACCGGCGGTTACAGTCCGCGACCCGTCCGCAGCCAGCGGGCGGTTGACCAGGTGAAATTCCTGGACCGACGGTTAAAGTCCGGATGGGAGGCGTGCGCGGGCGGACGAAGAGCAGTACCCGTGGCCCCCCGGTGGTCCGCGGGAAGGTGGACGGCGGGAGCGCACGCGCTTCCGTGCCGGGCGAGCGATCTCCCGGCTGCTGCGGTACCCCGGAGACGGGTGTGCCACCGGCTCCGTGCACCGGTGCCCGTCCGTGTCATCTCCCCTTGCCGCCCCGGAGTCCGCGCCCCAAGCGCGAGGAGAACCCGGGTGTTCACCGGCATCATCGAAGAGCTCGGCGAGGTCGTGTCGATCGAGGAGATCGGCGACTCCTCGCGAATCCGCCTGCGCGGCCCGGTGGTCTGTTCCGGTGCGCGTCACGGCGACTCGATCGCGGTCAACGGCGTGTGCCTGACGGTGGTCGACACCCCCGAGCAACTGGCGGCCGACACCGGCGAGTTCAGTGCCGACGTGATGGCGGAGACGCTGCACCGCTCCAGCCTGGGCGAGCTCGCACCGGGCTCGCCGGTCAACCTGGAGCGCGCCATGGCGCTCGGCGACCGGCTCGGCGGCCACCTCGTCCAGGGGCACGTCGACGCGACCGGCAGGCTGCTGGCCCGCGAGCCCGGCGAGCGCGACGCGGCCGGTGAACTCCGCTGGGAGGTCCTGCGGTTCAGCCTCCCGGAGACCATCTCCCGCTACCTGGTGGCGAAGGGCTCGATCACCGTCGACGGCGTGAGCCTCACCGTGGTCGAGGCCGCCCGCGACAGCTTCACCGTCAGCCTGATCCCCGCCACCCTCGCGCTGACCACGCTCGGCGCGAAGACCGTCGGCGCGAGCGTCAACCTGGAGGTGGACGTCCTCGCCAAGTACGTGGAGCGGCTGCTGGAGTCCCGCACCCTGCCGAACCTCCCCAACCTGAACGGCCTGAACGGCCTGAACGGCCTGAACAGCCTGAACGACCTCGACACCGCGAACGAAACCACGGGGGAATCCAAGTGAGCTGGCTGAGCTCCGAAGCCTTCACCGTCCTCGGCGAGCACGTGAAGTGGGCCGACATGATCGGCAACGTGTTCGGCCTGACCGGACTCGCGCTCGGCTGGCGCCGCTCGGTGTGGAGCTGGCCGGTCCAGCTGCTCTCCGGCGCCGTGCTGATCGCCGCCTACCTGGGCGGCCACGTCCCGGGCCTGATCGGCAAGCAGCTGATCGTCATCGTCACCGCCGCCTGGGGCTGGGCCCAGTGGCAGCGCGGCCGCCGGGACACCGGCACGATCGCCGTGCGCTTCGCCACCTGGCCCGAGCGGGCGGCCCTGGTGGCCGGCACCGCCGCCGGTACGGTCGCGCTCGGGCTGCTGTTCAAGGCCTACCCGACGCTCTCCTGGAGCCCCTGGTCGGACGCCTACATCTTCGTCGGCACGCTGGCCGCGATGGTCGCCCAGGCGCGCGGCTGGCTGGAGTTCTGGTTCGCCTGGATCGCCGTCGACGTGGTCGGCGTCCCGCTCGCGTTCAACAGCGGCTACACCTTCTCCGGCCTCACCTACTCGATCTACTTCGTCCTGGTGCTGCTCGGCCTGCGCGCGTGGTGGCTGAGCACCCGTGAGCAGCGTCCCCAGTCCGCCACCGTCCCGCAGGGAGTCACCGCATGAGCCGCCAGAGCAGCTTGACGACCCGTCAGAACGACGGCGACGCCGACGAGTTCGTCCTCGACCCGGTCGAGCGGGCGATCGCCGACATCGCCCTCGGCCGCGCCGTGATCGTGGTCGACGACGAGGACCGCGAGAACGAGGGCGACATCGTCTTCGCCGCCTCCGCCGCGACGCCCGAGCTGATGGCCTTCACCATCCGCTACAGCTCCGGCGTGATCTGCGCCCCGATGACCGGCGACGAGCTCGACCGGCTCAAGCTGCCGCCGATGACGCAGGTCAACGAGGACCGCAAGGGCACCGCGTACGCCGTCTCGGTGGACGCCCGCGAAGGGGTCGACACCGGCATCTCCGCCGCCGACCGCGCCCGCACCGTCCGCCTGCTGTCCTCGGCCGGCACCGAGCCCGGCGACCTCACCCGCCCCGGCCACGTCTTCCCGCTGCGCGCGGTCGAGGGCGGCGTGCTGGTCCGCCCCGGCCACACCGAGGCCGCGGTTGACTTGGCCCGGCTCGCCGGGCTGGCGCCGGCCGGCGCGATCGCCGAGGTGGTCAACGACGACGGCACCATGGCCCGCCTGCCCGAACTGGTCGCCTTCGCCCGCGAGCACGGCCTCGCGATCATCTCCATCGAGGACCTGATCGCCTACCGCCGCCGCACCGAGTTGCACGTCGACCGTGCCGCGACCACCGCCCTGCCCACCGTCCACGGCGAGTTCACCGCCGTCGCCTACAAGGGCACCATCGACGGCGTCGAGCACATCGCCCTGGTCGCCGGCGGACTCGGCCCGGACGGGCGGCTGCCGGAGGGCGAGGACGTGTTGGTGCGCGTCCACTCCGAGTGCCTCACCGGCGACGTCTTCGGCTCGCTGCGCTGCGACTGCGGCCCGCAGCTGGAGGCCTCGCTGCGCCGGGTCGCCGAGTCCGGCCGCGGCGTCGTCCTCTACCTGCGCGGGCACGAGGGCCGGGGGATCGGCCTGGCCCACAAGCTGCGCGCCTACGAGCTCCAGGAGCAGGGGCGGGACACCGTCGACGCCAACCTCGACCTCGGTCTGCCGGCCGACGCCCGCGACTACAGCATCGGCGCCCAGATGCTCGTCGACCTCGGCGTGCGCTCGCTGACGCTGCTCACCAACAACCCCGAGAAGCTCACCGCGCTCACCGAGCACGGCCTCAAGGTCAAGGGGCGTGAATCGGTCGAGGTCGCGCCGGGCGAGCACAACCTGCGCTACCTGCGCACCAAGCGCGACCGGATGGGCCACGACCTGCCCGGCCTCGGCTCCTGACCGCCCCGAGCCCACCCGCACCAACCCACCCGCACGACGCACAGGACAGGAAGTAGCGAACATGAGCGGCCACGGAGCCCCCGAGCTGACCATCGACGGCGCCGCCGACCTCAAGGTCGCGGTCGTCGCCGCCCAGTGGCACGACCAGGTGATGAACGGCCTCCTGGACGGCGCCCACCGGGCGCTCAAGGAACTGGGCGTCACCGAGCCGACCGTGCTGCGCGTGCCCGGCACCTTCGAGCTGCCGGTGGCCGCCAAGCGCCTCGCCGACCGCGGCTACGACGCCGTGATCGCCCTCGGCGTCGTCATCCGCGGCGGCACCCCGCACTTCGACTACGTCTGCCAGGCGGCCACCGCCGGTCTCACCCAGGTCAGCGTGGACACCGGCGTCCCGGTCGGCTTCGGGGTGCTGACCTGCGACAACGACGAGCAGGCGCTCGACCGCGCGGGCCTGCCCGGCTCCGCCGAGGACAAGGGCCACGAGGCCGTCACGGCCGCCGTCGCCACCGCGGTGACGCTGCGCGACCTCGGCTGACGCACGCGTCACCGAGCGCATCACCGATCGCGCCGCCACGCGAGTCACCGATCGCGCCGCCACGCGCGTCACCGATCGCATCACCACGCGCGCACGGTCCCGGACCGTGGACGTCCAATGGACTGTCCACGGTCCGGGACCGTTTACCGTCGGTCCGCCCGCACGCCGTAAGGTGAGTCCCATCATGGCTTCGAAGACATTCGAGGAGCTCTTCGCCGAGCTCCAGCAGAAGGCCGCCACCGGCGACCCCTCGTCCTCCCGCACCGCGCAGCTCGTCCAGCAGGGCGTCCATGCGATCGGCAAGAAGGTCGTCGAGGAGGCCGCCGAGGTCTGGATGGCCGCCGAGTTCCAGTCGGACGAGCAGACGGCCGAGGAGGTCTCGCAACTCCTCTACCACCTTCAGGTGATGATGATCGCCCGTGGCCTGACGCTCGACGACGTCTACAAGTACCTCTAACAGACCGCTCCCACCAGCACCCCTCCCAACAGGTAAGGAACCGACCTCCCATGCTGCGCATCGCCGTCCCCAACAAGGGTTCTCTCTCGGGTCCCGCGGCGGAGATGCTCCATGAGGCCGGCTACCGCCAGCGGAAGGACCCCAAGGAGCTCGTTCTCGTCGACCCGAACAACGAGGTCGAGTTCTTCTTCCTGCGCCCGCGCGACATCGCCGTCTACGTCGGCTCCGGCCGCCTGGACGTCGGCATCACCGGCCGCGACCTGCTGCTGGACTCGCACTCCAACGCCGAGGAGGTGCTCGCGCTCGGCTTCGCCGGGTCGACCTTCCGCTTCGCGCGTCCCGTGGGCGTCCCGGTCGAGGACGTGAAGGGCCTGGAGGGCCTGCGCATCGCGACCTCCTACACCGGCCTGGTCGAGCAGCACCTCGCCGACCACGGCGTGAAGGCGACGGTCACCAAGCTGGACGGTGCCGTGGAGACCGCGGTGCAGCTGGGCGTCGCCGACGTGATCGCCGACGTCGTGGAGACCGGCACCAGCCTGCGCAACGCGGGCCTGGAGGTGTTCGGCGAGCCGATCCTGATCTCCGACGCCGTCGTGATCCGGCCGAAGGGCGCCGGTGAGGACCCGGCGGTGGAGCAGTTCCTGCGCCGCCTCCAGGGCGTGCTGGTGGCCCGCCGCTACGTGCTGATGGACTACGACATCCGCGCGGAGAACGTGAGCGCCGCCGTGGCCCTCACCCCGGGCCTGGAGTCGCCGACCGTCTCCCCGCTGCACACCGAGGGCTGGGTGGCCGTGCGCGCGATGGTGCTCCGCAAGGAGGCGCAGCAGATCATGGACGACCTGTGGGGCATCGGCGCCCGGGCGATCCTGGTCACCAACATCCACGCCTGCCGCCTCTGACCTCGCGTCCCGCGGGCCTCCGGTCCGCGCGCAGGTAAGCAAGGGTTGAATGGGGCGGGGACGCCGACCGGCGTCCCCGCCCTCGCGCTGTCCGCCGCCGGACAACCCCTGACCGAACCGCCCCCGACCGAACCACCCCCACCGGAGATCCACGTGTCCACGCCCGTCGAGTACCCCGTCACCTGGGCCCCGCGCCGCACCCGTGCCGTGCTGCTGCCGGTCTGCGCGCTGCTGGTGGTGCTGTTCGCCGGGATGGCGCTCGTGCTCCCGGAGACCTGGCAGCTCAACGACCGGATCATGATGCTGTGCAGCGGTGTCGCGTTCGCGTGCGTCGGCCTGATGCTGGCCCGCCCCCGGGTGACGGCGGACGCGGAGGGCGTGACGGTGGTCAACTTCGTGCGCCGCCGCCGGCTGGCCTGGGCCGAGATCGTCCGGGTCAACTTCCGCCAGGGCGACCCGTGGGCCACGCTCGACCTGTCCGACGGCACCTCGCTGGCCGCCGTCGGCATCCAGTCCGGCGTCGGCAAGGCCCAGGCGATCGCCAACGCCCGCGCGCTGCGCGACCTCGTCGAGCACCACGCGCACGCCGCCTGAGCAGGGCCCGAACGCTCCTCCCGGAATCGAACCGCGGCCGAGCCACGGCCGAACCGCAGCCGAGCCGCAGCCGAGCCGCGGCCGAACCGCAGCCGGATCGCGGTCGGATAACGGTCGAAACGGCTATGGTCTACGCTGGTAAAAGTGGGGCAAAGTTGCCGCCCCGCCCGACACGACCTGAGGAGTGACACTCCCCCTCGATGGACGATCCGTCCGGTAGTAGTACCTGCGCCGCCTCACTTCCGGCCCCCGGAAGGCAGGCGGCACTGTGATCACCGCCTGGCTGCTGTTGTTCGCGGCCGTCCTGCTCATCCTCGCCAACGGCCTCTTCGTGGCCGCCGAGTTCGCCTTCGTGACCGTCGAGCGCGGGGCGGTGGAGCGCGCCGCCGAGGCCGGCGACGCCAAGTCCCGCCGGGTCGCGCGGGCCCTGCGCCACCTCTCCTTCGAGCTCTCCGGCGCCCAGCTGGGCATCACCGTCACCTCGCTGGTGGTCGGCATGCTCGCCGAGCCGGCGCTGTCGACCCTGCTGAGCCCGGTGTTCGATGCCATCGGCCTGCCCGACGCGGCCGCCCACGCCACCGCCGTGATCCTCGGCATGCTGCTGGCAACCGTCCTGCAGATGGTGATCGGCGAGCTGGTCCCGAAGAACTGGGCCATCTCCCGACCGCTCCAGGTGGCCCGCGCGGTGGCCGCGCCGCACATGGCGTTCTCGCGCGCCTGCCGTCCGCTGATCAGCTTCCTCAACGGGGCCGCCGACCGTACGGTCCGCGCCTTCGGCATCGAGCCGCAGGAGGAGCTGGCGCACGCCCGCACCCCGGCCGAACTGGTCTCGCTGGCCCGGCACTCCGCCAAGGCCGGCGCGATAGACGAGGAGTCGGCGACACTGTTCGTCCGCACCCTCGGCCTCGGCGAGCTCACCGCGGAGTCGGTGATGACGCCGCGCGTGGACGTCGCCGCGCTGCAGCGCGACGCGACCGCCTCCGACGTGGTCAACCTCACCCGGGCGACGGGTCTGTCCCGCTTCCCGGTCTACACCGACAGCCTGGACGAGGTCACCGGCACCGTGACGCTCAAGGACGCGCTGGCCGTCCCGGCCGTCCACCGCGGTCGGACCAGGGTCGCCGAGCTGGCCTCGCCGCCGCTCCTGGTGCCCGAGACACTGCCCGCCGAGCGCCTGCTCGACCAGCTGCGCCGCCTCCAGCCGATGGCGATCGTGGTCGACGAGTACGGCGGCACCGCCGGCGTCGTCACGGTCGAGGACATCGTCGAGGAGATCGTCGGCGAGGTGCAGGACGAGCACGACCCGGCCGACAGCCCCGAGCTGGTCCCGCTGCCACCCGTCGACGGCCGGCCGGTCTGGGAGGCCGACGGCCGCGCCCGGACCGACCAGCTGGAGGCCATCGGCCTGCACGCCCCGGACGGCCCGTACGAGACGCTGGCCGGCCTGGTCGCGGACCTGCTCGGCAGGCTGCCCCAGCCGGGCGAGCAGGCCCACCTGCCGGGCTGGCTGCTGACCGTGGAGGCGGTCGACCGGCACCGCACCAGCAAGGTCCGGGTGGAGCGCAGCACCGCGCACCCGGAGTTCGACGACGAGGACGGGACCCGATGACCGCGCTCCAACTGGCCGTCGCCCTCCTGCTCCTGCTCGGCAACGCGTTCTTCGTCGGAGCCGAGTTCGCGGTGATCTCGGTGCGCCGCAGCCAGATCGAACCGCTCGCCGAGGCGGGCCACAAGCGCGCCCGCACCGTGCTGCACGCGCTGTCGAACGTCTCCGCGATGCTCGCCGCCGCCCAACTGGGCATCACCGTCTGCTCGCTGGGCCTCGGCGCGCTCGCCGAGCCGACCATCGCGAGCCTGCTGGAGGGCCCGTTCCACGCGATCGGGATCCCGTCCGGCCTGATGCACCCGCTGTCGTACGGGATCTCGCTGGCCGTCGTGGTCTTCCTGCACATGGTGATGGGCGAGATGGTGCCGAAGAACATCGCCCTGGCCGGGCCGGAGAAGGCCGCGCTGTGGCTCGGCCCGCCGCTGGACCGCCTGGCCCGCTGGCTGGCCCCGGTGATCGGCTTCCTGAACGCCTTCGCCAACGGCGTGCTGAAGCTGTTCCGGGTCGAGCCCAAGGACGAGGTCGAGTCGGTGTTCACCACCGAGCAGCTGATGTACCTGCTGGTCGACTCCCGGGACGCGGGGCTCCTCGACGAGGAGCGCCAGGAGCGCCTGGAGGACGCGCTGGAGATGGGCCACCGGCCGGTCACCGACGTCCTGCTCAGGCCCGAGCAGCTGGTCACCGTGGACACCAAGGTGACGGCCGCGGAGGTCGAGGAGCTGGCGCTGCGCACCGGTTTCTCACGCTTCCCGGTGACCGACGGGGACCCGGCCGGCCACGGCTACCTGGGCTACCTGCACCTCAAGGACATCCTCGACGTCGAGGACCCGTCGCTGCCCGTCCCGGCCCGCCTGTGGCGGCCCATCACGGTGCTGCGCGGCGGCCTCCCGCTGGACGACGCGCTCGGCGCGATGCGCCGGGCGGCCTGCCACCTGGCGGCCGTCCTCGACCAGGACGGGCGCACGCTCGGCGTGGTCATGCTGGAGGACGTCCTGGAGGAGCTGGTCGGCGAGATGCACGACCCCGACCACCGCTCCGTGGCGTAACGTTTTTTCACCGCGTTCGGCCACACTCGGCCGCGCTCGGGTACGTTCCGCCACCCTCAGCCGCGTTCCGCCGCCGACGGCGGCCGCTTCGTCACCCGCTCCACCGGCGTTTCCGCTCTCGGCGATTCTGCCGAGAGCAGGCAGCCGTTCCCATGCCGGCCACCCGCAGGACAGGGTGGTCGGCATGAGGCTTCTCTTGCTGGGTGGAACGAAGTTCGTCGGACGCGCCATTGCCGAGGAGGCGGTGACACGGGGCTGGGAGGTGACGGCCCTCAACCGCGGCACGCAGCCCGCACCCGAGGGCGTGACGGTGCTGCGGGGCGACCGCACCGCCGAGGGCGGGCTCGACGCCCTGGCGGCGGGGGAATGGGACTCGGTGGTGGACACCTGGTCCTGGGCCCCGGCGGCGGTCCGGGCCAGTGCCCGGCTGCTCAAGGACCGGGTCGGGCACTACGCGTACGTGTCCAGCTGCTCGGTGTACGACTACCCGAAGCCCGCCGCCGCCGACGAGTCCGCCGCGGTCGTCGAGGCCGCGCCGGACGCCGCGGGCGAGGTGCCGTACGCCGAGGCCAAGCGCGGCGCGGAGCTCGCCCTGGAGGAGGAGTTCGGCGGGAGCGCGGTGTACGCCCGCGCCGGGCTGGTCCTCGGCCCGTACGAGAACATCGGCCGGCTGCCGTACTGGCTCAACCGGATCGCCAGGGGCGGCCCGGTGCTCGCCCCCGGCCCGCGCGGGCTGCCGCTGCAGTACATCGACGCCCGCGACCTCGCCGCCTGGATGCTGGACGCCACCGCGGCGCGGCTCGGCGGCGCGTACAACCTGGTGAGCCCGCCCGGGCACGCGACCATCGGGGCGGTCCTGGAGGAGTGCGTCCGCGCCACCGGCTCGGACGCCAGCCTGCGCTGGACGGACCCGGAGCGGATCGTGGCGGCCGGGGTCGAGCCGTGGACGGAACTGCCGATCTGGGTGCCGCCGGGCGACCTGCACGACTACCTGCACGACGCGAACGTCGACCGCGCGGTGGCCACCGGCCTGCGCTGCCGGCCGGTGGCCGAGACCGTCCGGGACACCTGGGCGTGGCTGGAATCGATCGGCGGCAGCGCGCCGCAGCGCAGCGACCGGCCCTTCGTGTGGCTCGACGCCGAGCGCGAGGCCGAGCTACTCAGGAGCTTCGGGGGCATCGAGGGCTCCGGGGGCTCCGGGAGCCTCGGGAGCCTCTGGAGCTGACCCGCGGGCGGTCAGTTCCGGCCGTCGATCAGCTCCCCGTACGCCTGGACGAGGTCCGGCAGCCGCAGCGTCGCCAGGTCCTCCCGGCCCGGCGGCTCGCGCAGCAGCGAGAGCCGCAGGTCCCGGTAGGCGCAGGACTTCTCGTACAGGGTGCGGATGAAGCGGCCGTTGCCCAGTTCGTCGATCCAGCCCTCGCGCACCACGTGGGTGCAGATGCTGGCCAGCTCCTCGGCCGCGTCCTCGTCCCAGCCGTCGCCGTCCCGGCCGGCCAGCGCCGCGCCGATCGCGGTCAGCTCGCCGGGGCGGTAGCTGGGGAAGTCGACCCGGGTGGTGAAGCGGGAGTTGAGGCCGGGGTTGGTGGCGAGCAGCCGGTTCATGCCCTCGGGGTAGCCGGCCAGGATCACCACCAGCCGGTCGCGGTTGTCCTCGGCGCGCTTGAGGAGCACTTGGAGCGCCTCGTCGCCGTACGCGTCGCCCTGGGAGCTGACCCGCGGGCGGTCAGTTCCGGCCGTCGATCAGCTCCCCGTACGCCTGGACGAGGTCCGGCAGTCGCAGCGTCGCCAGGTCCTTCCGGCCCGGCGGCTCGCGCAGCAGCGAGAGCCGCAGGTCCCGGTAGGCGCAGGACTTCTCGTACAGGGTGCGGATGAAGCGGCCGTTGCCCAGTTCGTCGATCCAGCCCTCGCGCACCACGTGGGTGCAGATGCTGGCCAGCTCCTCGGCCGCGTCCTCGTCCCAGCCGTCGCCGTCCCGGCCGGCCAGCGCCGCGCCGATCGCGGTCAGCTCGCCGGGGCGGTAGCTGGGGAAGTCGACCCGGGTGGTGAAGCGGGAGTTGAGGCCGGGGTTGGTGGCGAGCAGCCGGTTCATGCCCTCGGGGTAGCCGGCCAGGATCACCACCAGCCGGTCGCGGTTGTCCTCGGCGCGCTTGAGGAGCACTTGGAGCGCCTCGTCGCCGTACGCGTCGCCCTTGGTGTAGCCGGAGTTGGAGAGGCTGTACGCCTCGTCGATGAAGAGCACGCCGTCCAGCGCGGAGTCGATCAGCTCGTTCGCCTTGACGGCGGTCTGGCCGAGGAACTCGCCGACCAGGTCGGCCCGTTGCGCCTCGACCAGGTGGTCGCCGGAGAGCAGGCCGAGGGCGTGGAAGACTCGCCCGAGGATCCGGGCGACGGTGGTCTTGCCGGTGCCCGAGGGGCCGGAGAAGACGAAGTGCCTCTTGGGTGGCTGGACCGGCAGACCCTGCTCGGCGCGGAGCCCTGCCATCCGCAACTGCGCCGACAGCGCCCGCACTTGGCGCTTGACCGGCTCCAGGCCCACCATCATGGCGAGTTCGGACAGGGCGGCGTCCAACTCGCGCTCGCCGCCCGCCTGCTGGGATCCGGCGGACGGGGCGATCCGGGGCAGCGCCTCGCCGCGGAGCGGGAGCGGCACGACGGGCACGATGGGCGCGACGGGCGTGGCGGGCCCGGCCGGTCCGGTCGGCCCGGCCGATCCGGAGCGCTCGCCGGCGGCCTGCGGCGGGGCGTCCGTCGGTGCGGCCTCCTCGGCGTACCCGCCGCCGCTCGGGTAGCCGGGCCCCTGGCCGTACGCGTCCTGGTACTCGACGTCCTCGGGAGAAAGGGCGTCCGGAGAAAGGGCGTCCGGAGAAAGGCCGTTGGGGGAGAAGCCGTCGGGGGAGAGGCCGCTCGGAGCGAGCCCGTTCGACGGAAGCCCGTTCGAGGGAAGCCCGTTGGGAGAGAGCTCGTCCGGCGCGAACACCCCCGTCGACTGCACACCGGGCAGGAAGCCCTCCGGCGTCATCTCCTCCGGCGGGACGTCGTCCAGGTACGCCTCCTCCACCCCGCCCGGGCGCCCGCCCTCCAGCAGCCCGTCCGCGAGCGCGTCCTCCGCCGAGATCGCGGCCAGCCGGGCCGCGGTGTCCATGAACGCCGGATCGGCCCGGTGCACCGCCCGGTACAGCGGCAGCGCCGCCGCGCTGCGCCCGGCCCCCTCGTACGCCCGCCCCAGCCAGTACCGCAGCTCCTTGCGCTGCGGCTGCTCGGAGCGGCAGCGGGCCAGCGAGGCGGCCAGCGGGGCCTGGGCCTGGGCGCACATGTCCAGCCGGACCCGCGCCATGCCGGCGAACAGCCCGGCCTCGATGCCGAGCATCGGGTCGTCGAGCAGCCGGTCGGTGTCGCGGATCAGCTGTTCCCAGTCCTTGAGCAGGTAGGAGCGGCAGGCGTACAGGAACTGGGCGGACGGGTCCTCGCTGGGCGCCGGGCACTGCTCCAGCGCGCGGTCGAGCTCGGCCAGGTGTCGGCCGTCCAGCCAGTGCGAGGCGTGCGCGAGCGCGAGGTCGCGGGCGTCCTCCAGGACCGGCTGCACCCACCAGCCCAGCCAGTACCAGGAACTGAGCGGCCGGCGGTGGATCCGGCGCTGCTCGCCGAAGCGCTTCTGGTGGCGGTACATCGCGAGCAGGGCGGCCGGGGTGTCGCTGCGCAGGGCGTGCAGGCCGAGCCACGCGTCGGCCATGCCGGGGTCGAGCCGTACCGCCGCGCGGAACTCCTCCTCGGCGCGCGCGTACGCGCCCGCCGTGTAGGCGTCCATGGCGCGCAGCCAGGCCCGGTCGGCGAGCCGGTCCGGGCCGCCCGCGTTGCTGTCGGAACTGTCGACCGTCGTCACTCACGCCCCCCGCGGTGTGGCCCGGGGCTCGGCCCGCGGGCCGCGTGCGCGGAGCCGGCCGGTGCTCGCAAGCCCCCGGGGCGCAGATGCGCCTGGTGCAAATCGTACCGGGGCCACGCTGATCCGGAAGGGTGCCGCACCGGTTCAAATGCGATCGTGCGCGCGGTTGTTGGGCACGTCGGGCGGTGGGGGAGCGCATTTCGCGACGGGCGCGGACGGCACCCCCGGCTCACGGGGGAACAAGCCGGGGATGCCGGGTCCACGGTGGCCGGAAGCTTTCGTTCCGGCGTCTGGGGAGAACTTAGGACGCGGTGACTGCGCAGGTCAAGAGCTTGTTGAAGGTTCACCCACGGTGCCCGGCGAGATCCGTCCGGTCACTCCGTCGACGCGGGTGCCGGCGTGCGGCCGGCTCGGGTCGGCGGCGAAATGCGCCGATTCGGCGCGTGCCCAGCCCACCCAGAATTCGGCCAGTTCCGGCCTGTCCCGTTCCTCGCCGCGGCGCCGGGCGGTGGTGGCGTCCAGATCCATCCAGACGATCCGCGCCAGCCACGGCCGCACCTCCCGCCGCCCGGCCCCGACGCCCTCCACCAGCACCACCGGCGCCACCGGCACCGCGGCCGTGCCGGCGAACCGCCGCAGCGTCCAGTCGTACACGTCGTACGCGGTGTCCCGACCCGCCGCCAGCGGCTCCAGCACCTGCTCGCGCAGCCGCCCGGCCCAGCCGAAGGGCTCGGCGTGGGTGGCGAGATCGTCGAGGTGGATCACCGGGGCCCCGCCCAGTGCCCCGGCCAGCCGCCCGGCGAACGTCGTCTTGCCCGAGCCCGCGTGCCCGTCCACCGCGACCAGCCGCACCGGCCCGCAGGACGGCGGCAGCGCCCGCAGCTCGGCGGCGAGGGTGTCGAGGGCGGCGACGGTGTCGGGGCTGCCGGGGGCGGCGAGGGCGCCAGGACCGCCCGGAAAGCCCGGTGCACCGAGGGTGCCAGGACCGTCCGGACGGCCCGGTGCGCCGTGATCGGGCGGCGTGATCAGGCCGGCACGGGGGTTCGGGGAATCGGAAGCAGCCACATCGTCAACCCTACGGTGCCGTACCCGGCCACTCCGGACAGTTCATATGCGCAGGTCGTGACGTCGGCGCGGCTTTCGGGCATACTCACTTCGCCACGCCTGTGAACGGCCGTTCACCGCAACCCGGTGCCGGTCGGGCCGACCTGCCACACCCGCGCCGGACCTGCCGAACCAGGACCCGGCGCCCGATCGAGGAGGCGACCGCCGCCATGACCACCTCCCCTGCGAAGCCCGTGGACCGCCAGCTGCCCACCGAGGAGGCCCGTGAGCTGCTGAGCCTCACCCGGGAGCTGGTCCAGCGCGAGCTCAAGCCGCGCGCGGCGGAGGACGAGGCCGCCGACCGCTTCCCGCGCGACGTCTTCCGCACGCTCGGCGAGGCGGGCCTGCTGTCCCTGCCCTACGACGAGAAGTACGGCGGCGGCGAGCAGCCCTACGAGGTCTACCTCCAGGTCCTGGAGGAGCTGTCGGCCGGCTGGCTGGCCGTCGGCCTCGGCGTGAGCGTGCACACGCTCTCCTGCCACGCGCTCGCCACCTTCGGCACCGAGGAGCAGCGCGCCGCCTGGCTGCCCGGCATGCTCTCCGGCGAACAGCTCGGCGCCTACTGCCTCTCCGAGCCGCAGTCCGGCTCGGACGCCGCCGCGCTGCGCACCCGCGCCGGGCTGGACGGCGACGAGTACGTCGTCAACGGCACCAAGGCGTGGATCACCCACGGCGGGCGGGCGGACTTCTACAGCGCCCTGGTGCGCACCGGCGTGGACGGCCCGAAGGGCATCAGTTGCCTGCTCGTCCCCGGCGACCAGCCCGGCCTGTCGTTCGCCGCGCCGGAGCACAAGATGGGCATGCGCTCCTCGCCGACGGCGCAGGTGCACTTCGACGGTGCCCGCGTCCCGCGCGAGCGGCTGGTCGGCGAGGAGGGGCAGGGCTTCCAGATCGCCCTCGCCGCCCTCGACTCCGGCCGCCTCGGCATCGCCGCGTGCGCGATCGGCGTCGCCCAGGCCGCGCTCGACCTCGCGGTCGAGTACGCCGGCACCCGCCGCCAGTTCGGCCGCCCGATCGCCGAGTTCCAGGGCCTGTCGTTCATGCTCGCCGACATGGCCACCCAGATCGAGGCCGGCCGGGCGCTGTACCTGTCCGCCGCGCGGCTGCGCGACGCGGGCCGTCCGTTCTCCAAGGAGGCGGCGATGGCCAAGCTGTTCTGCACCGACACCGTGATGCGGGTGACCACGGACGCCGTCCAGGTGCTCGGCGGCTACGGCTACACGCAGGACTTCCCGGCCGAGCGGTACATGCGCGAGGCGAAGGTGCTGCAGATCGTCGAGGGCACCAACCAGATCCAGCGGCTCGTGATCGGCCGCCACCTCACCCGGGGCTGACGGGCCCCTCACCCGCGGGCGGCACACGGCCCCCGACACGGCCTCCGGCCGTCGCTCCAGGGTGCGGAGCGGCGGCCGGAGGTTTCGCTTTCCCGTCGTATGCGGTTTGACGTCCCGTCAACTCGCCGGCGTCAGCGGCTGATCAGCCGGCGCCGCTGCTCGGGGATGGTCGGCGTGACGGCGGCGACGCGCACCGGGCGGTGCGCCACCGCGTGCGAGAACGGCTGGGTGCGCCAGTCCAGGCCGCTCGGCAGCTTGAACAGCGCCTCGAAGCCGGCCGGGCCGTCGTCGTCCGAGGCCTCCGCCTCGGCGAGGTCGTCGGTCGGGGTGCCCGAGCCCGGGCAGATCGCGGGGGCGAAGGGGTTCCACGCGGTCGGCAGCAGGGCGTGCAGCGGCAGCCGCTCCTCGTCCGCGACGAGGGCGATCGGGCGCCGGCACTCGGGGCAGTGGACCCGGAAGATGTCCCAGGGCTCGCCGTCGCCCGGGTCGGCGCTCGGCGTGGGGAGGTGCCCGACCGCGATGTCGTCGCGGCCGGCCGTATCGTCGGTCTCGTCGGAGCCCAGGGCACGCTGGTCGGTAGCAGGCATGAGGATCCCCCTCGGATCGGGCCCGGCGTGGTCGCCCGGGGCCACAACCAGCACTTCCCTCCCGCGCGGATACATAATCCTGCGGTCCGGCGCACCATGATGCACCGGGTGTGTCCTTCGCCACATTCGCCCGGCATGTGCCCGCCTGACACCCCTGCCCGCCCCTGGTGACACCGTGTGCGCCCATCGGGGCGCCCCGCGCGCCCCCGAGCGGGTAGGTTTGCGCACTGTGGAGGATCTCGACCAACGCATCGTCCAGCTGCTCCTAGAGGACGGCCGGATGAGCTACACGGACCTGGGCAAGGCCACCGGCCTGTCCACCTCGGCGGTGCACCAGCGCGTGCGCCGCCTCGAACAGCGCGGGGTGATCCGCGGCTACACCGCGATCATCGACCCCGACGCCGTCGACCTGGCGCTGACCGCGTTCATCTCGGTCAAGCCCTTCGACCCCAGCGCGCCCGACGACACCCCCGACCGCCTGGCGGGCCTGCCCGAGATCGAGGCCTGCCACAGCGTCGCCGGCGACGAGAACTACATCCTCAAGGTCCGCGTCGGCGCGCCCGGCGACCTGGAGGACCTGCTCGCCCGCATCCGCAGCGCGGCCGGCGTCTCGACCCGCACGACGGTCGTGCTGTCCACCCCCTACGAGGCGCGACCCCCGAAGATCTGAGCACCGGTCGGTGGGCGCCTCTCCCCCAGCCCGTCGGCTTGGGGGTGCCCCCCAGCCCGTCGGCGGGCAAGGAGGGAGGGTGCAGACTTGGGCGCATGACCGAACGCACCAACCGGACCGTCCTGCTGCGCGGCGGCGCCGTCTACAGCCCCGCCGACCCCTTCGCCACCGCGATGCTCGTCGAGGGCGAACACGTCGCCTGGGTCGGCAGTGACGGCGCCGCCGAGGCGTACGAGGGGGTGGCCGACGAGATCGTCGAGCTCGACGGCGCCCTGGTCACCCCGGCGTTCGTCGACGCCCACGTGCACGCGACCTCCACCGGACTGGCGCTCACCGGCCTCGACCTCACCGGCAGCCCGTCCCTCGCCGCCGCCCTGGCGGCCCTCACCGCCTTCGTCGACGCCCAGGAGACGGCCGGCGGCGTGCTCATCGGCCACGGCTGGGACGAGACCGGCTGGCCCGAGGGCCGCCCGCCCACGCTCGCCGAACTCGACGCCGCCGCACGGGGTGCCGCCGTCTACCTGTCCCGCACGGACGTCCACTCCGCCCTCGCCACCACCGCGCTGCGCACCCTCACCGAGGGCCTCGCCGACCGGCCCGGCCACTGCGCCGAGGGCCCCCTCACCAAGGACGCCCACCACGCCGTCCGGCAGACCGCGCTCGCCCGTCTGACCCCCGAGCAGCGCCGCCGCGCCCAGCGCGCGACCCTCGCCCGCGCCGCCGAACTGGGCATCGGCGCCCTGCACGAGTGCGCCGGCCCGGAGATCTCCTCCGAGGCGGACCTGGCCGCCCTGCTGGCCCTGGCCGCCGACGGCGATGGCCCCGAAGTCTTCGGCTACTGGGGCGAGTTGGGCGGCGTCGAGACGGCCCGCCGACTCGGCGCGGTCGGCGCCGGCGGAGACCTCTTCGTCGACGGCGCACTCGGCTCGCACACCGCCTGCCTGCACGCCGCCTACGCCGACGCCGACCACACCGGCACCGCCTACCTGACCGCCGACCAGGTCGCCGACCACGTCGCCGCGTGCACCGAGGCCGGGCTCCAGGCCGGCTTCCACGCCATCGGCGACGCCGCCGTCGGCGCGGTCGTCGACGGCGTCCGGGCGGCCGGCGAGCGGGTCGGCGCCGCGCGCGTCAAGGCCCTGCGCCACCGCGTCGAGCACGCCGAGGCGCTGGACGACGAGTCCGTCGCGGCCTTCGCCGAACTCGGCCTCACGGCCTCCGTCCAGCCCGCCTTCGACGCCGCGTGGGGCGGCCCGGAGGGCATGTACGTCCAGCGCCTCGGTGCCGGACGGGCCGCCGCGCTCAACCCGTTCGCCGCCCTGCTGCGCGCCGGTGTCCCGCTCGCGTTCGGCTCCGACGCCCCGGTGACCCCGCTCGACCCGTGGGGGACGGTCCGGGCCGCGGCCTTCCACCGGACGCTGGAGCACCGGATCTCCGTCCGCGCCGCGTTCACCGCCCACACCCGCGGCGGCTGGCGCGCGATCGGCCGCGACCAGGACGGCGTCCTCGTCCCGGGCGCCGTCGCCAGCTACGCGATCTGGGCCGCCGGCGACCTGGTCGTCCAGGCCCCCGACTCCCGCGTCGCCGGCTGGTCCACCGACCCGCGCTCCGGCACCCCCGGCCTGCCGGACCTCACCCCCGGCCACCCGCTGCCGACCTGCCTGCGCACCGTCGTGCGGGGCCGCACGGTCCACGCGGCCGCCGAGTAGACGGGCGGAGCCGCCGGGCCACGCAGGTCGGCCGGACGACGATCAGCCCGGCGGTCCCCGCCGGCTCCACCGTCCCGCGCACGCTGCTCACCCAGGACTTCCGCCTGGAGCCCCTGGGCGAGCGGCACAACGCATCCGATCTCGCCGCCTGGTCCGGCAGCCCGCCTCCACCGCGCGGTCTCCATCCGATCTCGCCGCCGACCGGCCGTTCGGCGGGATCCGCCACGCGCCCCGCTGACCAGGCCGCGGGCCCGTCCCCACCCGCCCCTCGCCTCCCGGTCACCGTCCGTTCCGGGGTACCTTCTTCGCACTGCGTCCGAACAACAAGCCACAGAGAGATGGTGCGCCGGTGACCATGTCCGTCACCCAGGAGCGGTCCGCTGCCGCACCCGAGCCGCCGGCCCCCGAAGCACGGCCCGGCCGGCTCGCCCGAGCCGTCGCCAAGGTCCGCGCCGGCCTGCCCCGGACCGGCCTCGCCGCCCTGGCCGGCCTGCTGCTGGCCCTCGCCTTCCCGCCGTACGACCTGTGGCCGCTGTCGCTGCTCGGCGTCGTGGAGCTCTCGCTGCTCACCCGGGGCCGCACGGTCCGCCAGGCGGCCTGGACCGGCTTCGCGTTCGGCTTCCCGTTCTTCCTGATGCTGCTCAGCTGGCTGCGCGTGGTCGGCTGGGACGCGACGGTCGGCCTGTCGGTCGTCGAGGCGCTGTTCATGCTGCTGCTCGGCGCCGGCCTCGCCCTCACCTCCCGCCTGCCCGCCTGGCCGCTGTGGGCCGCGTGCCTGTGGG
Organism: Kitasatospora sp. NPDC057936; assembly: GCF_042887525.1. Lineage (NCBI taxonomy): Bacteria > Bacillati > Actinomycetota > Actinomycetes > Kitasatosporales > Streptomycetaceae > Kitasatospora > Kitasatospora sp. NPDC057936. Next base: position 50,023 of record NZ_JBHVPD010000023.1, on the reverse strand, counting down.
TCACCCAGGAGTGGGCGCGCGACCGGCTGCCGCTCGGCGGCTTCCCCTGGGGCCGGCTGGCCTTCGCCAACACGGCGACCCCGTACACCCCGCTGGCCGCGATCGGCGGCGCCCCGCTGGTTACCTTCGCGGTCGCCCTCTCCGGCGCCCTGCTGGCCTGGGCGGCGCTGCGCCTGCGCGGCCCGCGCCGCGCCCCGCGCGCGGCCGCCCTGGCCGGACTCGGCGCCGTGGCGGCGCTGCTGGCCGGCTACCTCGTGCCGGTGCCGACCAAGGCCGACGACACCGTGAAGGTCGCGATCGTCCAGGGCAACGTGCCCAACCCCGGCATGGACTTCCTCGGCCGCCCGATGATGGTCCTCAACAACCACGCCTCGGCGACCGAGCGGCTGGCCGCCGACATCAAGGCCGGCAAGGTCGAGCGCCCCGACGTCGTGATCTGGCCGGAGAACTCCTCCGACCTCGACCCCTTCAGCGACCCGCTCGCCTACGAGCGCATCGACGGGGCCGTGAAGACCGTCGGCGTGCCCACCCTGGTCGGCACCCTGGTGGACGGCCCGGACGCCCAGCACGTCCAGAACGAGGGCATCGTCTGGGACCCGAAGACCGGCCCCGGCGCCTCCTACACCAAGCAGCACCCCGTCCCGTTCGGCGAGTACGTGCCGTTCCGCGCCCAGCTGATGAAGGTGATCACCCGCCTGCAGCGGGTCGCCCGCGACTTCTGGCCCGGCGACCACAACGGCGTCATGCAGCTGGGCCCGGCCCGGATCGGCGACGTGATCTGCTTCGAGGTCGCCTACGACGAGATCGTCCGCGACACCGTCGACAGCGGCGCCCGCGTCCTGGTCGTGCAGACCAACAACGCCACCTACGCCAAGACCGGCCAGCCCGAGCAGCAGCTCGCGATGTCCCGGCTGCGCGCGGTCGAGCACGGCCGGGCCGTATTGATCGCCGCCACCAGCGGCATCAGCGCGGTGATCGCCCCGGACGGCACGGTGGAGCAGCGCACCCGGGAGCTGACGCCGGCCGAGCTGTCCGCCACCGTCCCGCTGCGCGACGGCACCACGGTGGCCGACCGGATCGGCCCCGCTCCGGAGTGGGCGCTCGCCCTCGGCGGCCTGCTGGCCTGCGGCGCGGGCCTCCTGGTCTCGCTGCGCCGGCGACGGTCCGGCGGAACACCGGCCGCCGGGGAATCGTTGGACGAGGTGGTGCCGTAGCCGGCCCGGACCTCCCGTGCGGCGTGCAGAGCACCGCCTTGGAGTGGATCCGTACCGTGACCCAGCAAGCTACCCCCGCCCGTCCGGCCCCGCGCGGAAAGCTCCGCCGTGTGCTGCCGCTGCTGATCACCGCCTGGCTGGTGCTGGAGATCTGGCTGCTGGTCCAGGTGGGTTCGTGGCTGGGCGGCTTCACCGTCCTGCTGCTGCTCATCGCCGGCGCCGTGATCGGCGGCTCGCTCATCAAGCGGGCCGGGCTGAAGGCGCTGTCCGCGGCGATCGAGCAGAGCAAGGACCCGAAGTCGCAGCAGCCCCAGACCGGCACCAGCATGACGGTCCTGGCCGGTCTGCTGCTGATCGTCCCCGGCTTCCTGTCGGACCTCGTCGCGCTCACCCTGCTGTTCCCGCCGACGCGCGCGCTCTGGCGGGCGGCCGGCCGCCGGCTGGCGGACAAGGCGCTGCGCAGCACCTCCGCCGTGGGCGCGGACGCGTTCGCGGACGCGATGCGGCTGCAGGAGCAGATGCGGATCCACCGCCCGGACGGCAAGGTCGTCCAGGGCGAGGTGGTGGATCCCGAGGCGGGCCCGCGCGGCCCGCAGGGCCCGGACACCACCTACCGCCCGCCGATCACCGGCTGACCGCCCCCGAAGCCCCGGTCGGGCCCGTTCACGGGCCCGGCCGGGGCTTCTGCCTGCCCGGACCGTCTGGACAGACCGGCCGGGTCCGGACACGCGAAAGGGACCCTGGATCCCAGGGTCCCTTTTCGCGTCCTCCCGCCGGGGCGGGAGAGAGGGTCAGGCGCTCTTGCGGGTGTCACGCGGGTGAACCGCGAGGTTCATCCCGCCGGAGCGGAGCACCGCCAGCCGCTCGGCCAGCACCTCCTCCAGCTCCTCGCGCGTACGGCGCTCCATCAGCATGTCCCAATGGGTGCGCGTCGGCTTGGTCTTCTTCTCCTCCGGCTCGTCGCCGTCGAGAAGTGTCGCCTCCTGGCCACAGAAGCGGCATTCCCAGGTCTGGGGGATCTCCGCCTCGACCGAGAAAGGAACCTCGAAACGGTGTCCGTTCTGACATGCGTACTCGACGGTCTGGCGGGGAGCCAGATCGATACCACGGTCGGTCTCGTAGCTAGTGGCCCCGAGTCGCGTGCCGCGGAGAGCTCGCTCGCTCATGAATCGTGCCTCCCGGGCTTATGGCCCACAGGACTAGTGGTCGCTGTTCTTCGTCGTTCGGTCAACGCTCGGCTTCCGACGAAGATTCCCGTCCCGGGACATGCGTCGTCTGTCGTGCCGCCCCTGTTTGTACCCACCGGCGCCCGATTTGTCACATCTGGCCGGTGATATCACCCCAGGTGTCACCTATTTCACATCTGGTGATCGTGCGGCCTTTCTGTCACGAGCGTACCGGGACGGGATCCGGAAGCCGTCGGCGCCCCCGGTTCCGTGCGGTCAGGAGATCGGACGGGAACGGATCATCGGCTCGCCCTTGCCGAGGTCCACGGGCCGGACGGCGGGCGCCGGCTCGGCGGGGCGGACCAGCGGCGGCTGCTCGGGGCGCGTCGGTGCGTCGGCCGCGGCCTCGGTGCGGGTGTCGCGGTGCGGCAGCAGGGCGATCACGGCGTCCCGCAGGGCGGCCGGGGCCTCGTCGTCCAGCGGGTCGACGGTGGCGGGCACCTGGAGCCGGACCGGGACGCCGTTGCCGATGCGGGCGTAGCCGCGGCCGATCGGGGCGTGCGCGGCGGGCACGATGTCGAGCGGGGCGCCGAGCGCGAGGTGGCCCTCCTCGGGGCCGGCCGGGCCGAGCAGCACGCGGGCCCTGGTGGTGGTCCGGACGGTGGGGGTGAGCCGGTCCCTGGCCTCGACGTCGTCGGCGATCACGACGGTGACGCGGGCGGCGCGGCCGTGCCGCAGCGGGAGCTCCAGCAGGTCCTGGGGGTCGGGGCGGCCCTCGGCGTGGGCGAGCTCGCTGAGCTCGGTCGGGTGGTCGAGCAGCAGCCACAGCGGCCGGGTGACGTCCTCCGGCGGGGCGCTGCCGGTGTGCCGGGCGGTGTTGAGCGCGGCGAGCCGCCGGTCGGTCTCCTGGGCGGCCCACTCCAGGGCGGCGAGCGCGCCGTGCAGGCTGGTCTCGACGGTGTGCACGCCGGGCCGGTTGACCAGGCACGCGTGCTCGCCGGTGCCCGCGCCGTCGATCACCACGAGGTCGGCGTACGGGAGGGCCTGGAGCGCGATCGAGCGGACCAGGCTGGAGGTGCCGTACCCGGCGACGCCGAGCGCGAGCAGGTGGGGTTCGCCCGAGCGCGGCCCGGTGCGCCAGATCACCGGCGGCTGCTGCGTCACGGCGCCGCCCTGGCCGACCGGGATGGTGCGGGCGGTGCCGTCCTCGTCGGTGAAGCCGAGCACGATCTCGCCGGGGGCGGCGACGAAGCGCTGGGCGACGATGTCGGTGGGCAGCGGGCTCATCGCGGAGATCCGCAGCTTGTTGGACTCCTCGTCCCAGTCGAAGCGGTACTCGCGGGCCCGCCCGGCCTTGCCCTGGACGACCTGCTCGATCCGGGCCCGGGCGGCCGGCTCGGTGTCGGTGAAGTACGCCGGATAGGTGAGCTCCAGGCGGGAGAGCCGGCCCTCGCCGTCGAACTCCCAGGAGCCGAAGGCGCTCTTGTAGCTCCCCTCGAAGTGGTACAGCGGGTTGGCGTCCTCGGGGCCGCAGAGGTAGGGCGTCAGCGCGGAGTAGAGCGCCGCGAGCTTGACGTCGGCGACGTCGGGCGCGGGCGGGGCGGGCGGCGCCTTGGGGGCCCGTCCGGCCCACGCGGCGCTGGCCATGAGCGCGATCAGGGCGAACAGCAGGCCGTGCGGCAGCAGGTAGATGCCGACGAGCATCGCGGCGGACAGGAACAGCGTCGGGCCGCGGCGCTCCTTGGGGGTGGCCTGCCAGCGGTCCTTGGCCCAGCCGGTGTGGTGGCGCAGGCCGCGGCCGATGACGGTGAGCGGGGCGAACATGTCGGAGGCGTGGTCCCCGGCGGTCCGGGCGATCTCACGGCCCTTGCCGAGGTGGCGGTGGAGCGACATTCCTTGACTCCCCGGGCGGTCGGGACGGGTGGGGGGTGAAGCGGATGGAGCTGGGACTGTCGTCGTACGACGGGGCCCGGGGCGGTGGGATCCGCGCCCGGGCCCGTACGGGGGAGTGGCGGCGCTAGAACCTGAGGCCGCCGAGCAGGCTGGCGAGGCTCGCGCCGCCCGCGGTGATGCTCGGTGCGATCGAGGAGCCGGCGACGTAGAAGCCGAAGAGCGCGCAGACGATCGCGTGGGAGACCTTTAGTCCGTCCCGGCGGAAGAACAGAAAGGCGATGGTGCCGAACAGGACGATGCCGGAAATCGAGAGGATCACGTTCTGCTCCTCGGGGAGGGGGACAGGGACAGTGTCACTGAAAGTGCCCTAATCGTGACAAAAAGTAATAGATGATGGAACGGTGCAAATGGGTGGTTTCACCGTTCAATACCGCCGTGGGGCTCGGGCGGAGGTATGCGAACCGGCCCGGGTCGGGGCCGTGCGGCGCTCTGTTGCGGTGCGGCGAGGCATTCCCGGCGGGTGGGCGGGAAGTTTCCGGGGGGTCCCGGAAGTTCGCTCGAACGGCTGCGCAACCGATCCGTCGGCGTGTCGTTTCCGGTGGAGCCCGCATCCGCCATCCGGACGCGTGCTGGCCCGGGCGTCCGCCCGGCGGCTACGGTGCGGTACGCGCGGCCGGCACCGCCACCGAGCACGAACCGACCGCGAACCGACCGCGAACCGCCCGCGAATCGACCACGAGAGGCCGCCCGCCATGACCGACGCCGCCAGCCCGCAGCCCGCCGACGCCCCCGACGCCGAGGTGATCGCGCTCGCCGGGAAGCTCTTCGACGCCGCCCGGGCCGGGGACACCGCCGCCCTGACCGCCGCCGTCGACGCGGGCGTCTCCGCGAACCTGACCAACGGCAGCGGCGACACGCTGCTCATGCTCGCCGCCTACCACGCCCACGCCGGTACGGTCGCCGCCCTGGTCGAGCGCGGCGCCGACCCGAACCGCGCCAACGACAAGGGGCAGACCCCGCTCGCGGGCGCCGTCTTCAAGGGCGCGGTGGACGTCGTCGACGCCCTGCTGGCCGCCGGCGCCGACCCGAAGGCCGGCTTCCCGTCCGCCGTCGACGCCGCCGCGATGTTCGGCAAGGCGGACCTCCTCGCCCGGTTCGAGGGCCGCTGAGTCCAGGCCGCGCCCCAGGTCGTAGGCTTTTCGTCCATGGAGAGCAGCGCGACAGAGAGCACGTCGGCCGGGGCCGCCGGCACCGTCGAGTACCGGGTCACCGGCTACGGCCACCCCGACGCCCAGGCCCTGTCGGCCGAGGTGCAGCAGGAGTACGTCCGCCGCTACGGCGACCCGGACGAGACCGTGCTGCACCCCGACGACTTCGAGGCGCCGGCCGGACTGTTCCTGATCGCCTACCTGGACGGCCGGCCGGTCGCCTGCGGCGGGTGGCGGGCCAAGCAGGCCGGCCCGCACGGGCTGCGCGACGGTGACGCCGAGCTGAAGCGGATGTTCGTCGTCCCGGGCGCCCGCGGGCGCGGCCTCGCCAGGGGCGTGCTGCGCCGGCTGGAGCAGACCGCCGCCGAGGCCGGCCGCACGCGCTTCGTCCTGGAGACCGGCACCGAGCAGCCCGAGGCCGTCGCGCTGTACCACTCCGAGGGGTACGAGGCGATACGGAAGTTCGGGATCTACCGCGAGCACCCGCAGAGCATCTGCCTCGGCAAGGAGTTCACCTCCGCGTCCGACTGACGGACCGTCCGCCGGGTAGGCTCCGGGCGAGACCGGTCCGGGGCACGTTCAGGGGGACGGATGAGTCACCAACCGCCGGCGCCCGACCGGCTCCCCGCCCTGGCCGCGCCCGGCGGGGCGCTGGACCGGCTGGTCCGCGCCGGCGCGCGAGGAGTCGGGGCGGGGGCGGTCTGGGCCGTCGGCGACGCCGGCGGGACGGTCGGGCGGGGCGCCCACGGGCCGCTCGGGCAGGGCTCGTACGCGCGGCTCTCGCCCGGACCGGACACCCGGTACGACCTCGCGAGCCTCACCAAGATCGTCGCGCTCTGGCCGTGCGCCGGGGCGCTGTGGCAGGCCGGCCGCCTCCCGCTCGACGAACCCCTCGGGCACTACTGGCCGGACGCCGCGGGGCAGCCGGCCGGCGAGGTGACGACCCGTCAACTTCTCGCCCACACCGCCGGATTGCTGCCACGGACGAACTTCGAGCGGCTCTACGGGCGCGACCTCGCGGCGATCCGCTCCGGCGTCATCGCCGCCCCGCTGCACCGCGCGCCCGGCACCGCCGTCGAGTACACCGACCGCGCCGCCGTGCTCCTCGGCCACCTCGTCGAACACCTCGGCGGCGCCCCGCTCGACGAGCTCGCCGCCCGCCGGGCCTGGCGGCCGCTGGGCATGTCCGACACCCGCTACGGGCCGCTCGGCCCCGGCGACACCGCCCACGCCGCGCCCACCGAGTACGACGAGACCCTCGGCGCCCACCTGCGCGGCGTCGTCCACGACCCGTCCGCCCGCCTCCTCGGCGGTGTCTCCGGCAACGCGGGCGCCTTCTCGACCGCCCGCGACCTCGGCCGCTTCCTCGCCGCCCTGCTCGACCCGCCGCCCGGACTCTCCTGGGGCGAGCCGTGGATCGCCGAGTCCCTGCGCGAACAGACCGGCGGGCTCGCCCCCGCCCGCGGCCTCTCCTGGCTCGTCGCCCCCGGCACCGACCCGGCCGACGGCACCTTCGTCCACTACGGGTTCACCGGCACCGGGATCTGGATCTCCCGCCGGCTCGGCCGCTGGGCGCTGCTGCTCACCAACAAGGTCCACTACGACCGCGAGGTCCAGCCGCTCACCGACCTGCGCAACGCCTTCCGGCGGGCCGTCTTCGGCTAGCGCCGTGCTGTTGGGCCCCCGCGCCACCCGATCGGGTGGATCTCGCACGAACCACCGCTCCCGGTGCGGAACCTGGGGCAGAGTGGGCCACGACGGACGGGTGGTGGCGGAGGAGTCGCGATGACGGAGACCTGGCAGCTCTCGGAGGGGGAGTGGCTGGCGCGCATGGTGCGCGCGTACGTCGGCTGCAGCGTCCTGCTCACCGACGCCATGGGCAACGTCCTCCTCCTGAAGCCGATCTACCGCGCCCACTGGCTCTTCCCCGGCGGCGGCATGGACCCCGGCGAGGGCCCGGCCGAGTGCGCCGCCCGCGAACTGCGCGAGGAGACGGGGCTCGTGCTCGACGACGAACCGCGGCTGGTCGTCGTCGAGTGGCGCGACCCGATCCCCAAGCAGCGCGAACACGCCCACCCCGCCGTCCAGTTCATGTTCGACGGCGGGGTGCTCGACGCCGCCGCCGAAATCCGCTGCCAGGCCGAGGAGATCGCCGAGTACGGCTTCTTCACCCCGGCCCGGGCGGCCGCGCTGCTCCACCCGAACGCGGCACGGCGGCTCACCCGGGCCCTGGACGCCAGGCGCGCCGGGCTCACCGCGCTGCTCCACTCGACGGGCTACCTCGGCTGAACTCCGCCCGGCCGACCGTCAGACGAGAGTGCTCCAGTAGTACCAGAACCGGTTGAGGATCAGCAGCGCGATCACCGCCGCCCACAGCACCGGCAGCGCCCAGTGGTAGCGCGCCGCCTCCCGCACGACCGTCCGCAGCCGCGGGCCCGCCGGGATCACGCCCGAGCGCAGGTTGTGCAGCGTCGTGTACCAGAACAGCGCCACGACCGTCGCCCACACCACCATGCAGTACGGGCACAACGCGCCGATCTCGTACAGCGCCTGGTCGATCAGCCAGTGCACGAAGACCACGCCCAGGAACGTCCCCGCCTGGAGGCCCAGCCAGAACCAGCGGCGGTACGCGGCGCCTGCCAGCAGTCCCGCGCCGATCGCCGCCAGTGCGCCGAAGGCGGCCAGCCCGATCAGCGGGTTGGGGAAGCCGAACACCCCCGCCTGCTCGGTGCGCATCACCGAACCGCAGCTGATCACCGGGTTGATGTTGCAGGTCGGGACGTACGACGGGTTCTCCAGGATGCGGAGCTTGTCGAAGGTCAGGACGGCGGAGGCCGCCAGCCCGATCAGCCCGCCGAGGAGCAGGAGCAGCGAGAGCGCCCGGCCGGCGCCGATCGGGGCGCCGGCCGGGGCGGGGCCGGCGGCGGGGCGGGGCACGTGCACGGAGGTAGAGGCGGTCATGGCAGCACACTCCGGTGGCTGGGAAGGGTGCCGGCCCGGCCGGGGTTCGGCCGGGCCGGTGGAGCTCGCTACAGGCCGGCGGCCTGCTTGACCTGCGCCGTGAACTGGTCCGGAGTGGCCGGGTTCTGGCCCGAGAACAGTGTGACCGGCTTGCCGTCGACCTTCACCGTCGGCGTGCCCTGCACCCCGCTGTCGTTGAACGCGTTCGCGACCTTCGCCGCCCACGGCGCGTAGGTGCCGTCCTGGACGGCCTTGACGAAGGCGTCGGTCTTCAGGCCCGGCACCTGGTCGGCCAGTTCCAGGATCTTGTTGGTGTCGCCGAAGCTGTCGGTGCGCTCGTCGGGCTGGTTCTTGTAGAGCACGTCGTGGAAGGCCTTGAACTTGTCCACGCCCTCGTTGAGCGCGGCGCCGGCGGCGGCCAGCGCGGTGCGCGAGCCCTTGCCGCCGAGGGCCTTGTCCAGGAACGCGGCCAGGTGGAACTCGACCTTGATCTGGCCGTCCGCGGTGAGCTGCTTGACCGTCTCGCCGTTGGCCGCCTCGAAGTGCTTGCACACCGGGCAGCGGAAGTCCTCGTAGACCTCCATCGTGTGCGGGGCGTCGGCCTTGCCGTAGGTGATCACGGTGCCGTCCTGGCCGGAGGCGTTCGCGGGCACGACCAGCGGCGCCGAGGAGCCCGGCCCGGCGGCCGTCTCCTTGTCCTTCTTGGCCGAGTTCACGGCGATCGCCCCGGCGCCCGCGATGGCGAGGACCACGACGGACGCGACGGCGATGACAATGCGCTGGCGGCGCTTGGCGGCCGCCTGCTCACGGCGCTGCGCCTCCTGGATCCGCTCGCGGGCGCTGATGCGCTGGGACTGCTTGCTGTTGGCCTGAGCCATGGGGGTCAACTCCTGTACGCGGCGCGCGGGTGCGCGCGGGATGCCTCGCTCGGGCGTGCCTCGGAGGGGCGTGCCTCGTTGGGCTGTACCTCGGAGGGCCGTGCCTCACTGGGGCGTGCCGAGGGGCGGGGTGGGTGAACGCGGGAGTCGTGCGCCGGGCCCGTGGCCGTGGGAACGGTGTCAGCAGGCCGGCGCGAAGGCCGGCGGGCCGCGCCGGGGCGCGGGGCTGAGGACGACGTCCTCGCGGCGGGGACGCTCGTGGTCGGACACCGGCAGCGGCACCCGCAGCACCGGGCGCACCGGGGCCGGGACCAGCAGCAGGAGCAGTGCCCGCAGCGGCGCGGCCACCGACTGGCGCAGGGCGCGCAGCGCCCGGGCCAGCCCGGTCAGGGCGGCATCGCCCAGCCGCAGCCAGGCGGACGCGGCCACCGCGATCATCAGGTGCACCAGCAGGACCAGCAACTGGGTGGCGGCGGGCGCGAACGGTCCGTCGTGCCCGAGCGGCCCGGACAGCAGCGAGCCGTCCACCGAACCACCGCCGCACACCAGCAGGTTCATGCCGCGCGCGGGCACGTGCTCGCTCAGGATCGGGCCACAGCCGGTCTGGCCGAGGTTGAACGTCGTGTTGAGCAGCAGCTCCACCGGCACCATCACGGCGGAGATGTGCAGCAGCCGCCGCTCCCCGCCGGCCAGCGCGGCCGACACCAGGAAGACGACGGCGGTCGCGGCGGCCACCAGCGTGAGCGGCAGCGGGCGACCCGTGATGACCACCTGGCCCAGCGCGGACAGCGGCACGGCGAGCGCGGTGAACACCGCGGCCCGCAGGGCCCTGGTCGCACGGGTGGACGTCATCACGTCCGGGAGTATGTCACGACCCTTACACCCGGCACGAGGGTGCGGGCCGGAACGGTGCCCCTCGGGAGGGGGTGGCGGGTCGTGCCGCGCGGTCGCCCGTGGTGGACGGAAGATGAACGCCCAGTAGACAAGGAGGGTCGGAGGACTAGCCTGGAAGGCGTTTCGCCGCCCCCGGGATGGGGCGGCGACCCCGACGAGGGGGTGAACGCCCATGGCCCGGCCCGACGCCACGGTCGGACAGGTGCTGCTCGCCCGCATCGAGGCCCAGGCCGCCGTGCTCGCCGGACTCGACGACGCCGTCCGCGCGGACGAGCCGGACGCGGTTCACCGGATGCGGGTCGCCTGTCGGCGCCTGCGCAGCGCGCTGCGGACGTACCGGCGCCTCTTCGCGGCCGGCGCCACGGACGAGCTCGTGGCCGAGCTGAGATGGCTGGCCGCCGCCCTCGGCCGCGCGCGCGACCGCGAGGTCCTGGCCGAGCGGCTCGCGGCCCGCGCCCGGGAGCTGCCCGCCGAGTGCGGCCCGGAACGGGTGGCCGCGGAACTGGAACGGTGGGGCGGGGCCGAGTACCGCCGGATCCGGCCCGAAGTGGTGGCCGCCCTCGACAGCTCCCGCCGCCGTGCCCTCGCCGCCGGGCTGGCCGGGCTGCTGGCCGCCCCGCCGCTGCGCCGCCGGGCCCGGCGCCCGGCCGTGCCCGAGCTGTCGCGCATCGCCGCCAGGGAGCAGCGGCGCACCGGCCGCCGGGTGCGGGCCGCCCTGGCCGCCGGGCCCGAGGACCGGGACCGCGCCCTGCACGAGGCCCGCAAGGCCGCCAAGCGCGCCCGCTACGCCGGTGAGACCGCCGCGCCGGCGGTGGGCGGGGCTGCGGACCGGTACGTCGAGCGGATGAAGGCCGTGCAGGAGGTGCTGGGCGAGCACCAGGACGCCGCCGTGGCCGCCGTCGCCCTGGCCGGCCAGGCCGCGACGAGCGGCGAGGCGTTCGCGTACGGGGTGCTGTACGGCGGACAGCTGGCGGCGGCGGAGGCGGCCCGGGACCGCCTCCCGGCGGTGTGGGCCCGGGCGTCGCGGCACAGGCTGGTGCGCTTCGGCTAGTGCCGTGGCCCTAGTGCCGTGCCGGGCGTCGCAACGCGGTGGACCTGTCCGGCCACGGCACCAGGGCCACGGCACCGGCGCCGGGGGCCTCAGGGGGTGCCTGGTCGACGGCGGGATCATGGCGGCGCGGCGCTTCGGCCGAGCACCCCGCCCCGCTACTTCGGGTCGAGGCCGGCGGTGCGGGCGGCGGTGCGGAGGAGGTCGTGGAGCATCTCTGTCGTGAGGCGGCCGGTGTTCGTGTTGCGCGGGCTCACGTGGTAGCAGCCGTACAGGTGGAGCGGCGGGCCGCCGTCGGTGGCGGGCAGGGTGGCGTGGGCGGCGTGGCCGAACGCGGGGCGTGGCCGCGGGACCTCCCAGCCGGCGGCGGCCACGGCCGGGAGCAGGGCCTGCCAGGCGAACCCGCCGAGGGCGACGACCGTCCGCACGGCGGGGCGCAGGAGCTCCAGTTCCCGGGTGATCCAGGGGCGGCAGGTGTCGCGCTCGGCGGTGGTCGGCTTGTTGTCGGGCGGGGCGCAGCGCACCGGGTCGGTGACGCGGACGCCGCGCAGCTCCAGGCCGTCGCCGTAGCGGACGGACTCCGGGCGGTTGGCGAGCCCGAGCTCGTACAGGGCCGCGTACAGGATGTCGCCGGAGGGGTCGCCGGTGAAGATGCGGCCGGTGCGGTTGGCGCCGTGGGCGGCGGGGGCGAGGCCGACGAGGACGAGCGGGGCGTCGGGCGGGCCGAAGCCGGGGATCGGGCGAGCCCAGTAGTCCCAGTCCTGGTAGGCGCGGCGCTTGGTGCGGGCGGTCTCCTCGCGCCACTCGACCAGGCGCGGGCAGGCGCGGCAGCCGGTGACGACGCGGTCCAGGGCGGCCATTGCGGCGGCGCGGGCGGCGGCCTCGGCGGGGTGGCGCGGGTGGCCGGGGTCGTCGGCGGGGGACAGCGGCATGGCGACGATCCTAGGGCCGGTCAACGTTCTCCCGGCTCGCACCCGGGCAGGCGTAGCGTGGAACCAGCTGCTCCGGCGGCCCCCGGTCGGCCCGGGTCGGCCACGGCCGGGACGGGTGGGCGCGCGCGAGGAGGCCGCGATGATCGTCGATGCGGTGCTGGGGGCGATCGGGGGTCTGGTGGGGCTGGGGGCGGTCTGGGCGGGCCTGAGCATCAGGGTGGTCCAGCAGTTCCAGAAGGGCGTGGTGTTCCGCTTCGGGCGGGTGCGGGACGAGGTGCGCGAGCCCGGGCTGGTCGCGCTGATGCCGATCGCGGACAAGCTGCGCAAGGTCAACGTGCAGATCGTGACGATGCCGATCCCGGCGCAGGAGGGCATCACCCGGGACAACGTGACCGTGCGGGTGGACGCGGTGGTCTACTTCCGGGTGGAGGACCCGGTCAAGGCGACCGTCAACGTGCAGGACTACAACTTCGCGATCTCCCAGGTCGCGCAGACCTCGCTGCGGTCGATCATCGGCAAGAGCGAGCTGGACGACCTGCTGGCCAACCGCGAACCGATCAACCAGGGCCTGGAGTTGATGATCGACAGTCCGGCGCTGGGCTGGGGCATCCAGATCGACCGGGTGGAGATCAAGGACGTCGCCCTGCCGGAGTCGATGAAGCGCTCGATCGCCCGGCAGGCGGAGGCCGAGCGCGAGCGCCGGGCGCGGATCATCACGGCGGACGGCGAGTACCAGGCCTCGGCCCGCCTGTCGGAGGCCGCCGCGGTGATGAGCGCGACCCCGGCGGCGCTCCAACTGCGGCTGCTGCAGACCGTGGTGGAGGTGGCGGCGGAGAAGAACTCGACGCTCGTGCTGCCGTTCCCGGTGGAGCTGCTGCGCTTCCTGGACTCGGCGACGGACGCCCAGCTGCGGTCGGCGCGGAACGCGGTCGCCGAGACCGCACAGGCGGCCGTCGACACCGCGCAGCCGGCTGTCGAGGACGGCGCGCAGCAGCTGGAACTCCCGCCGCTGGAGGAGCTGTTGAAGCCATCGCCGCCGCTGGAGGGCGCGGAGGCGGAGGACCGGCGCGCCGAGCACGGCAAGGCGGCCTGAGGGCGGTCCGGAGGCGGCCGTGAGGCTCCCCGGGGCTGCCCCGGTGGCGACCGTCGGCCGCCCGGACCACGATGGACAACGGGGACGGCAGGCACGTCAGGGAGGCGGACCATGACCAGAGCCAGCGACATCATGCACCCGGGCGCGGAGTGCATCCGCGAGCACGAGACGCTCGCCACCGCCGCCCGGATCATGCGGGACCGGGACGTCGGGGCGCTGCCCATCTGCGGCGAGAACGAGAAGCTGCTGGGCATCGTCACCGACCGCGACATCGTGCTCAAGTGCATCGCGGAGGGCCGGGACCCGTCCGCGGTGACGGCGGGCGAGCTGGCCGAGGGCCGGCCGATGACGGTGGAGGCGGACGAGGACACCGAGCAGGTGCTGCGCGTGATGGAGCAGTACCGGGTGCGCCGGCTGCCGGTGATCAACCACCCCGAGCACAAGCTGGTCGGGATGATCAGCGAGGCGGACATCGCGCGCGGGATGCCGCAGGCGCGGGTGGCGGAGTTCGTGTCGGCGGTGTGCGCGGAGGAGGCGCCCAAGGCGGACGCGTGACGCGCGTCCGCCCTTCGGGGGGAGCGTCCGGTCAGGCGAGCGCGTAGACCGTGGTGGCGTGCGCGGCCGGCTCCTCGTCGCCCTCGGCGGTGAGCGTGATGTCGAGGAAGGCGATCCGCCGGCCGAGCTTGGTCACCCGGGCGTGCACCAGGACGTCCCGCTCGGCGACGGCGCGCTGGAAGGTCGTCGACTGCTGGACGGTGGTCATCGGCCCGAAGCCGCCGCGGGCCGCCGACACGGCGATCACGCTCGCGGTGTCGGCGGCGGCCATCAGGGCCTGCCCGGACAGCCCGCCGCCCTCCCGGGCCAGTTGCCCGGACCACGGCAGGCGCAGCACGGCGTGCCGCTCGCCGGTCTCGGTCACCGACAGGCCGAGCGCCTGCACCCAGGGGGCGAAGTTGTCGGCCAGGATCTTGTCCGCCTCGGCGGTGGTGAGGGTCATCCGGCCATTGTGGCGCCGCTGGTGGCCCCGTGTCAGCGGGGTGCGGTGAGGCTGTCGAGGTGACGGCGCAGCACCGTGCGCAGCTCGTCCGGGCCGACCAGGTCGGGGTGCTGGACGGCCTGGAGGGTGAGGCCGTCGAGGAGGGCGGAGAGGCGGCGGGTCTCGACGGCGAGGTCGAGGCCGGGGGCGAGGGCGCCGGAGCGGGCGGTCTCTTCGAGGACGCGGCGGACGAGGTCGTCCAGGCCCGCCTGCATCTCGGCGGCGCGGGGCCGGAGTTCGGGGCGGGTGCGGGCGGCGGTGACGAAGGCGAGCCAGAGCGCGGACTCCTCGCGCCGCCGGGCGTCCAGCGGGAGGACCTCGGCGAGCAGCGCCTCGGTGCGGGCGGGCCGGTCGCCGGCGGCCGTCGCCGGGTCGAGCAGGGCGCCGGCGTGGGCGCGGATCCGGGCGTCGATGCGGCGGGCCAGCTCCTGCATCGCGAAGATCATCAGCTCCGGGCCGCCCGCGAAGTAGTGCCGGACCGACCCGACGGCGAGCCCGGCCTCCTCGGCGACGTTGCGCAGTGAGGCGTGTTCCAGTCCGTCCCGGGCGGCGACCCGCAGTACGGCGTCGGCGACGGCCTGGCGGCGTTCCGCGGGGTCCACGATCTTGGGCATGTTGTCGTTATAGCACGGGTGGGCTAAATTGCTGATTTAGCACAGTCGAGCTAAAAACGTGGGGGGAACCGACATGAACGTCTGGCTGCACGCGGGGCTGATCGCCGCCGTGGTGGCGGTGGTGGTCGTCCGGCGCCTGAACGGCGAACCGCTCAACGCCCGGGACCTGTTCGCGCCGCCCGTGGTGCTGACCGGGATCGGCCTCTGGACGGTCTCCCGGCACGCGGGCCTGCACGCGGCGGACTACGCCTGGATCACCGCGGGCGCCGTCCTCGGCACCGCACTCGGAGCGGCCCGCGGCGTGACCGTCCGCGTCTACGAGCGCGACGGCGTGCTGTGGCAGCGCTACACCTGGCGGACGTTCCTGGCGGCCGGGATCTCCCTCGCCGTCATGGCCGGATTCGCCGCGCTGGCCGCCCACTTCGGCCTCGCCGCGGACGCCCGACCGGTCCAGCTCTCCATCGGCACCGGCTTCCTGGGCGAGGCCCTGGCCGTCGGCCACCGCGCCCTGTCCAGCGGCACGCCGTTCGCCCCGGAGCGGCGGGTCTAGTCCTCCTCCCGCAATCCCCCGGCGATCAGCTCGGCGAGGTGCAGCGCCCGGCGTCCTTCGGCGAGTTGGGTGATCTGGGTGCGGCAGCTGAAGCCGTCGGCCAGGATCACCGTGCCGGGGGTGGTGGCGCGCAGTTCGGGGAGGAGGACGCGTTCGGCGATCGCCTCGGAGATCTCGAAGTGGCCCTGCTCGAAGCCGAAGTTGCCGGCCAGGCCGCAGCAGCCGGAGTCCAGGACCCGGTTGTGCAGGCCCAGTCGGGCTTCGACGCGGCGGTCGGCGGCGGTGCCGAGGACGGCGTGCTGGTGGCAGTGGGTCTGGGTGACGGCGTCGCGCGGGATGCGGGGGAGCGGGGCGTCGGGGGCGTGTTCGTCGAGGAACTCGGCGAAGGTGAGCGTGCGTCGGGCGAGCGGGCGGCCGTCCGGGCCGAGCAGGCGGGGGAGGTCCTCGCGCAGGCTGGCGGTGCAGCTCGGGTCGAGTCCCACCACGGGGGTGTCGGCGGGCAGGCCGGCCGCGTCGATCGCGCGCAGGCTGCGGCGCAACACCCGCCGGGCGGAGTCGAGTTGGCCGGTGGAGTACCACGTGAGGCCGCAGCAGACCGGGCCGGCGGGCAGGCGGACGTCGAAGCCCAGGTGCTCCAGCACCTCGACGGCCGCGCGCGCCACGTTCGGCTGGAGGTGCTCGGAGAACGTGTCCGGCCAGAGCAGGACGGGCGGTGCGCCCGCCGGGGCCGGGTGCGCGGCGCGGTGCCGGCGGTACCAGCGGGTGAAGGTCTCCGGCGGGAGGACGGGCAGGACGCGCCGCCGGTCGATCCCGCCGAGCCGCTTCAGCAGGGCGCCGGCCGGGGAGCGGGCGAGGGTGTTGGCGGCCCCGGGGGCGAGGGCGGCGGCGCGCAGCCAGAACGGCAGCCGGCCCATCGAGTAGTGGGAGCGCGGGCGGAGGCGGCGCCGGTAGTGCTGGTACAGGAACTCCGTCCGGTACGTCGCCATGTCGACGTGCACCGGGCAGTCGCTCGCGCAGCCCTTGCAGCCCAGGCAGAGGTCCAGCGCCTCCCGGACCTCCTCCGAGCGCCAGCCGTCGGTGATCGCGGCCTCGGAGCGGTGGCCGGAGGGTGTCCCCGCGCCGCGCAGCATCTCGGCGAGCAGCCTGGCCCGGCCCCGGGTGGAGTGCCGCTCCTCGCTCGTGGCCATGTAGCTCGGGCACATCACCCCGGTGCTGGTGTCGACGCACTTGGCGACGCCGACGCAGCGGTGCACGGCCTTCGTGAGGCTGCCGCCGTCCTGCTCGTACGGGAGGGCGAGGGGCAGGGCGCGGCGCGGGGCGGTGACGAAGCGCAGGTCGGCGTCGAGCGGGCGCGGGTCGACGAGGGCGCCCGGGTTGAGCAGGTTCTCCGGATCCCAGATGTGCTTGAACTCGCGGAAGAGCGCCAGGACTTCGGGCCGGTACATGCGCGGCAGCAGCTCGGCGCGGGCCTGTCCGTCGCCGTGCTCGCCGGAGAGCGAACCGCCGTACGAGACGGCCAGATCGGCCGCCTGCTCCAGGAACTCCCGGAAGACCAGCACCCCTTGGGGCTCGCCGAGCGGGAAGTCGATCCGCAGGTGCACGCAGCCCTCGCCGAAGTGCCCGTACGGCACGCCGCGCAGGCTGTGCCGGCGCAGCAGCGCGCGCAGGTCGCGCAGGTAGTCGCCGAGCCGCTCGGGCGGGACGGCGGAGTCCTCCCAGCCCGGCCAGGCCTCACCGCCTCCCGGCAGCCGGGTGACGGTCCCGGCGCCCGCCTCCCGGACGGCCCACAGCTGCCGCTGCTCGACCGGGTCGGTGACGAGGGCGACGGCGGCCGACGGCTCGCGCCGCACCGCGTCGGCGAGCCGGCGGGCGGCCTGGTAGGCCTCGGTGCGGGTGGCGCCGCCGACCTCCAGGAACAGCCAGCAGGCGCCGGCGGGCAGCCGGTCGAGCGCGGGCGGGCGGGGGCCGGCCGCGAGGAGGGCCTCGATCAGGTCGGCCGCCATGCCCTCGGCGGTCAGCGGGCCCAGCGGCAGCAGGGCGGGGACCGCGTCGGCGGCGGCGCCCTCGTCCGGGTAGCCGGCCACGACGAGTGCGCGGGCGGGCGGGTCCTCGACGAGCCGGACGGTGGCGCCGAGCAGCAGCGCGCAGGTGCCCTCGGTGCCGGTGAGGGCGCGGGCCAGGTCGTGGCCGTGCTCGGGGAGCAGTGCGTCCAGCGGGTAGCCGGAGCCGCGGCGGGGCAGGCGGGGCAGGCCCTGGCGGATGGTCGCGAGGTTGCGGTCGGTGAACTCCTGGAGCAGCGTGTGGAGTTGTCCGGCCCGTCCGGGCAGGGCGCGCAGCGTGTCGCGTTCGGCGGGGGTCAGCGAGCCGCCGACGGTCAGCTCGGTGCCGTCCGCGAGGAGCAGTTCCAGCCGCTCGACGCTGTCGGAGGTGCGCCCCCAGGCGAGGGAGTGCGAGCCGCACGCGTCGTTGCCGATCATGCCGCCGACCGTGCAGCGGCTGTGCGTGGACGGGTCCGGGCCGAAGCGCAGCCCGTGGGGGCGGGCGGCGCGCTGGAGGTCGTCCAGGACGACGCCGGGCTCGATCCGGGCCGTGCGGGCCTCGGGGTCGACGTCGAGCACCGCGCCCAGGTGGCGGCGGAAGTCCAGCACCACCGCGCCCGGCCCGATCGCCTGCCCGCCGATGCTCGTGCCCGCCCCGCGGGCCACCACCGGCACCGCGTACCGGCGGCACAGCGCGAGCGCGGTGCGCACGTCGTCCCGGTCGGCCGGCTTGACCACGCCGAGCGGCAGGTGGCGGTAGTTGGAGGCGTCGTGGCCGTAGACCGTGCGCTCGGCGGCGCCGAAGCGGACCTCGCCGCGCAGCTCGGCGGCCAGCTCACGGGCCAGCTCGGCTCCGGGGACGGCGGACGGACGGCTCACCGGGGACCTCCGGGGCGGTGCGGCGACGGCTCCGGCCGATCATGACAGCTCGACGTGCCGCGCGGCAGTGGGCCACCCCGCCCGTTCCTCCGACGGAGTGGCCGCCGTAGCCGCTGCCCCGCGATCCCGGGATCAGGGCTTGCGCCGGTTGGCCCCCGTGATCGTGCCGCGCGCGATGTGGGACAGCTTCGCCACCTCGAACGCCGGGTACGCCCCGCCCGCCAGGAGCGTGAACTTGACGCCCTCGCGCCCGCCCGGCTTCTTGTGCCCGGGCGGCAGGAAACGGCGGTGGTGCTCGGCGGCCCGGTGGAAGAACTGCGGCCGCTCGGCGCGCGTCACGCACCCGGCGAGGTCGAACACGAACAGGTAGTGCCGGATCATCCGGACGAACACCGCGTCGCGGACGGCGTACAGGTGCGGCTGGTCCTCCAGCAGCGCGAAGGCGCGCTCGTACTGCTCGAAGAGGTCGAAGACGCTGCCGCCGGGCGAACCGGTCGGGTGGACGGTCTCCCGGCGCCGCAGCTGCACGCACTCGCGCGGCAGGACGGCCACCCGCTGCGCGCCGAGCATCGCCTCGTACACGACCGGGATCTCCTCGTACCGGCCGTCGGGGAAGGCCAGCTTGAGCTCGGCCCAGTGGCCGCGGCGCACCAGGCGGTCCCAGATCAGCGGCGGCGCGCCCAGCAGCTCCGGGCGCTCGAACGGCCCGGCGACCTCGCCCCCGGCCGCGGCCAGCCGCTGCGCCGCGCCGCCGGCCCACTCGCGGCCGTTGTGCAGCCGGGTGTGCCCGAACTGCAGGACGTCCACCGGGCCGGTCTCCGCCAGCCGGTCCGCGAGCGCCTGGAGCCCGTCCGGCGGCAGTACGTGGTCGGCGTCCAGGAACAGCAGGTACTCGCCGGCCGCCCGCGCCGCTCCGGCGTTGCGCGCCACGCCCACCCCGACCGCGGCGTCCAGGTGCAGCACCGACACCTGCGGGTGCTTCGCCGCGAACGCGTCCACGAGGTCGCGCGGGGTCTCGGCGGAGCGGTCGGCGACCACGATCACCTCGACGTCCCGGAAGGACTGGCCGAGCAGCGAGTCCAAACAGTCCGCCAGCTGTTCGTGCTGGTCGTAAGCGGGGAGCACGACACTGATCAGGGGTGAGGGCATGACGCCGGAGCGTAAGAGGGCGCGCGAACCGTGGCAAAGCCCTGACGCCCCGTAATTCCGGGCAATCCCCGGCAAACCGCACGACCGTGCGCGATATCTTCACGCCGCCTTCCGGACGCGTCCACGCCAGAAACCTGGCCGTATCCGAACGGCACGGGCCCGCGACGCGCTGCGCGCCGCGGGCCCGTGGGGGTGCCGGAGGGGCCGGCTCGGTGCCGGCGGCCGGATCAGTACCAGTGGTGGGTCTGCCAGAAGGACCACGCGCCGCAGGGGCTGCCGTAGCGGGAGTTCATGTAGTCCAGGCCCCACTTGATCTGGGTCGCGGGGTTGGTGCGCCAGTCGGAGCCGGCGGAGGCCATCTTGGAGCCGGGGAGGGCCTGGACGAGGCCGTAGGCGCCGGAGGAGGCGTTGACGGCGAGGGGGTTCCAGGTGCTCTCGCGGGAGACGATGTTGCTGAAGCACTGGAGCTGGCCGGCGGGCACGAGCTGGGCGGCGATCTGCTGCGGGGTGCCGGTGGGGGCCGCGGGGGCGGCGCTGAGGGTCTGGCGCTGCTGGGAGCGGGACGCGGCGGCGTCGGCGTCGGCCTTCGCCTTGGCGTCCGCCTGGGCCTTCGCGTCGGCCTCGGCCTGCGCCTGGGCGGCGGCCTGGGCCTGCGCCTGGGCGGCCGCGGCGGCGTCGGCCTGGGCCTGCGCGGCGGGGTCGGCCTGCGGGGTCTGCGGCGCCTGGGCGGCCTGGTCGACGACCGAGACGGCGGCGACCGGGGTGGCGGCCTCGGCCGTGTCGCCGGCCTGCGGGATCGCCAGCGCGGCGGTGGCGGCACTCGCCACGACGAGGGTGGCGACACCGGTGATCAGGGAATTGCGGCGGGCATGGCTGAGCGGCATGACTGCGGAAGGTCCTTTTCCGTCGGGTGGCATCACACGACCGTCCTCGGACGGCCGCGGCGCCCCGGCGGAACCGGCGGGGCGGGCCGGGCGGCGCGGCGGTGGGACCGTCGGCGCTGCCTGGCGACGAGCCATTCTTGGCAGGGCCGGGGACGGGTGGCAAAGGCGCTCGCTACTACGCCGGGTAGTGGGTGCGGCGGGGGGTGGTCGCCCGTTTTGAGTGGATTGCCCGAGTTGTTCGGCTGGAGGTTGCGGGCCGGTTGCGGACGGTGATCCAGAGGGGGAACGGCATGGTGGCCTGCGTTCTTCAGGTGGGGTGAGGCGCCGGGCGGGCCCGGGATCAAGCGGGTCGGGCGCCCGGTGCGGGGCTTCTGCTACGGAGAGTCGTAGATGGGGAAACCCCTGTGGGCGGCCTCACATGTTTGGCGGGCGGAGTTCGGCGGAGAGTGGTCGGATCGTCACCGGAATGTGGTGGAATCCCGCCTTGCTGTGTTCCTGCCAAGCCGGGCTGGCAGGGCCCGACCCCTCCTGCCGCGCCGCCGCGGCGCGCCACGCTCGATCCTCCCGACCTGTCCAGGAGGTATCGATGAAGCGTCAATTCGGAAGGATCGTCGGTCTGTTGGCCGGATTCGTGTTCGCGGCGGGCATGACGGCCCTGCCCGCCGCGGCCGCCCCGACGCCGTCCCAGACGGTCGTCGGCGGCACGCAGGCCGCGCAGGGCGAGTTCCCGTTCATGGTGCGGCTCTCGATGGGCTGCGGCGGCGCGCTCTACAGCCCGCAGATCGTCCTCACCGCCGCGCACTGCGTGAACGGCACCGGCGCCGACACGACCATCACGGCCACACTCGGCGTCGTCGACCTCAACAGCCCCGACGCCATCACCGCGCAGTCCGCGTACGTGTACCAGTCGCCCGCCTTCAGCGGCGCGGAGAACGGCAACGACTGGGCACTCATCAAGCTGAGCGCGCCGGTCGGCGGCGCACAGGTCGCCACGCTGCCGGTCACCGACTCCACCGCGTACGACGACGGCACCTTCACCATCGTGGGCTGGGGCGCGGCCACCGAGGGCGGCGACCAGCAGCAGTACCTCCTGAAGGCCACCGTGCCGCACGTGGACGACGCGGCCTGCACGACCGCCTACCCGAACCTCGTCACCTCGGCCTCGCTGTGCGCGGGCTACGTCGACCAGGGCGGCGTCGACACCTGCCAGGGCGACTCCGGCGGCCCGATGTTCCGGGCCGACTCGGCCGGGCGGCCCGTCCAGGTCGGCATCGTCAGCTGGGGCAACGGCTGCGCCCGACCGGGCTACCCCGGCGTCTACACCAAGGTGAGCACCTACGCCGCCGACATCGCGGCGGCCGCGGCCACCCTCTGACCGGGGATGCGGAGAGGCGCCCGGGAGCCGGTCCTCGGCCCCCGGGCGCCGGCGCGTGCGGAAGAAGGGGAGGGAGTGGGCCAAGAGGGGGTGCGGGCCCGGCGGTCTGCCGGGGCGGTGAGGGCGTGGGTCTGGTGGGGTGCGGCCTGTTGGCGGGGGTGGTCCCCGAGCGGGGGGTGCGGGCCCGGCGGTCTGCCGGGGCGGTGAGGGCGTGGGTCTGGTGTGGTGCGGCCCGTTGGCGTGGGTGGTCCCCGGGCGGGGCGAGGGCGGGCACCCCGGTTCAGGGGGTCGGGACGCGCGACAGCAGGCTGCGGGCCTGTCGGGCCTCGTGGGCGGTGCGGCCCGTCGGGGTGGGCGGCAGGTGGGCGAGGAGGGCGGTCGCGGCCTCCGGCTCGCCCGCGTGGGCGTGGGCGGTGGCCAGGCGGGCCGTGACGAGGGCGTGGTCGTGGGGGTGGGTGGAGGGCGGCAGCTGGGTGAGCGCGGTGCTCAGGTGGGCCGCGGCGCTGCGGGCGTGGGACGGGCGGCCGAGGCTCGCGGCGAGGTCGCGGTGGCACGTGCCGTGGGCGACGGTCAGGACGAGGTGGGCGCGCGCGAGCCACGGGCTCGGTTCGCCCGCGCGCAGGGCCGCCGCGGTCAGCCGCTCGGCGTCGGCGAGGGCGCGCAGGGCGTCGGGGGCGGCACCGGCGCGGCCGTACGCGTGGGCCTCGGCGAGGGCGGCCCAGGCCTGGACGCCGGGCCGGGCGGGCAGGAGGAGTGCGGCGGCGCGGGCGGCGCCGGCGAGGGCCAGGGCGGTCGTGGGGTCGCCGTTCCACCAGTGCACCGAGCTCTGCCGGGCGAGCAGGTCGGCGACGGCGGCCCGGTCGTCGGCGGCGCGGGCCCACGCGAGCCCGCGGCCGTACCAGGCGAGGGCGCGGGTGGGGCGGTCGCCGTCGAAGTGGGCCCAGCCGGCGAGCTCGGCGTAGCGGGCGGCGAGGGCGAGGACGCGGGCGTCCGGCCGCCAGCCGGCCAGGGTGCGGGCGTGGTGTTCGAGGACGGCGGTGAGGTCCTCGCCGCCGATGTGGCCGAGGGCGGCGCGGTAGACGGCCAGCAGGCCGCTCTGGACGTCGAGGGCGGCCGCGTCGGGCCGGACGGTGCCGGCGGCCCCGGGCGCGCCGAGCGGGCCGAGTGCGCCGAGGTGTTCGCGTTCCTGCCGCACGGGCTGCCAGAGCTCGGTGAGTTCGCCGCCGGTGCCGAGCAGTGCGTCGGCGCGGACGGCGAGTCCGGGCGGCGGCCAGCGGCGGGCGTTCTCGATCCGGCTGATGAGGGAGTCGTCGTAGCCGAGCCGGCGGCCGAGTTCGGCCTGGCTGAGGCCGTGGACCTCGCGCCAGTGCCGCAGCCGGTGGCCGAAGCGCAGCCGGGCGGAGACGGGGATGGGGGCGGAGATGGGGACCGGGATGGGGGCGGGGGAGGGAGCAGGCGAGGGAACGCGGGGGAGCGGCACGGGGCCTCCCGGTGACGGTGGGGGTGCGCTCCGAGGGGGAAGCGCCATGCCGGGGTATCCCCATTGACGTAGACCCGTCAAACGAGTCGCCGCTCAAGCCGCCGCTCAAGCCGCCGCTCAAGCCGCCGTTCAACGCCGCCGTTCAAGGCTGCCGCTCAAGCGCGGGGCGGAGCCCCTGGAACGCGGACCGGGCCCGGGAGCCTCCGCAACGGCTCCCGGGCCCGGCGTTCCTCACGCGCGGGGCGGACGGCTCAGGAATCCGCCGCCACCGCGGCCCGCCGCCGACGGCCCACCACGGCCGAGGCCGCGAGCACGATCGCCGCGGCGACCAGCGACAGGTACATCTGCTTGCGCCCGTCGGAGTCGGTGAACATGTACGCCATCACGAACCCGATCATGCCGATCGCGGTCCAGGTGAGGTACGGGTACAGCCACATCCGCACGGTCAGCCGCTCGGGCATCTCGCGCTCGATGATCTTGCGCATCCGCAGCTGGGTGCCGCAGATCACCAGCCAGACGAAGAGCGCGACCGCGCCGGAGGAGTTCAGCAGGAACGCGAACACCGTGTCGGGGGAGGTGTAGTTGAAGAAGACGGCGATGAAGCCGAATACCACCGAGGCCAGGATCGCGACCCGCGGCACGCCGCGCTTGGTGACGGTCGCGAACGCCTTGGGCGCGTCGCCGCGCTGGCCGAGCGAGAAGGCCATCCGGGAGGCCGTGTACATCCCGGAGTTGAGGCAGGACAGGACGGCCGTCAGCACGATCACGTCCATCACCTGGCCGGCGTGCGGGATGCCCACGTGGTTCAGCACCGCGACGTACGGGCTGGCCTTGACCTCGGCGGAGTCCCAGGGCAGCAGGGTGACGACGAGCAGGATCGAGCCCAGGTAGAAGACGCCGATGCGCCAGATCACGCTGTTGGTGGCCTTGGTGACGGCCTTCTCCGGGTCCTCGGACTCGCCGGCGGCGAGCGTGACGATCTCGCTGCCCATGAACGCGAACACGACGGTGAGCATGCCGGTGAACACCGCGCCGACGCCGTGCGGCAGGAAGCCGCCGTGGCCGGTGAGGTTGCTGGTGCCGACCGAGTGGGTGCCGGGCAGCAGGCCGAACACGGCGAGGATGCCGATCACCAGGAACGCGGCGATCGCGACGACCTTGATCCCGGCGAACCAGAACTCGAACTCGCCGTAGGACGACACCGAGGCGAGGTTGGTGGCGGTGAGCACCGCCATCACGATCAGCGCGAACGCCCACTGCGGCACGCCGGGCATCCAGTGGTTGAGGATCTTCGCGCCGGCGGTCGCCTCGACCGCGAGCACCACGACCCAGAAGAACCAGTACAGCCAGCCGATGCTGAACCCGGCCCAGCGGCCGAGCGCGCGGTCCGCGTAGGCCGAGAACGAGCCGCTCTGCGGGTCGGCCGCGGCCATCTCGCCGAGCATCCGCATCACCAGCACGACCAGCAGGCCGGCCAGCGCGTAGGAGAGCAGGATGCCGGGGCCGGTGGCCGCGATGCCCGCGCCGGAGCCGACGAACAGGCCGGCGCCGATCACGCCGCCGATGGCGATCATCGACAGGTGGCGGTTCTTGAGCCCGGCCTTCAGGTGGCCGTCGCCGCCGTGCCCGCCGTGCCCGTCCGGTCCCGCCTGGTGGGGGACCTTCGCCGTCGTCGCCGGCTTGGTGGTGTCCGCACTCATCAAGGGTGCCCTTTTGCCTTTCCCGCGCGGTGTGACCCTCGGCTCGTCTCGCCGGAGGGTTTGTGGGGACAGACCCGCGCATTGCGGTGCAACCTAACTTCTACGCCCGAGTATCGGAACAAGGCCTCGATAACTGTTCGGTAAGCGGACGAGAAAGCGCAGGTCAGAGGGGGTGCAAAGGTGACGTGGAAGCCTCAAATCTGACGCAGCGTCAGATCGCGTGAGGGTGTTCCGGGATGGGAGGTCTATGCCTCTCGCAGTTCCAGGACGACGATCCGGCGCGCGTCCGCCGGCCGTCCGGTGAGGCGGGCCGCGAGGATCCGGGGGATGTCGCTCTCCTGCGCGTGGCCGGGGAGCAGGGCCACCTCCGCCCGTCGCACCCCGGGCTCCCCGTGGACGGCGTACGCCACCCGGTACGTCGTCCGCTCCGGCGGTGGCGTGCACTGCTCCCGCCCGTCGACAGTCATCGGCACCCGCCTCCTCCGGGCCATTGTCGACCCGGTGTGGCCGAACGGGGCAAATCCGGGCAGAGTGGGATTCTCCGGAAGGGGTGGCCCTCATGCCCATGCAGACCACCTGGAAGGGGACGATCAGCTTCGGGCTGGTCAGCATCCCCGTTCACCTGTACTCGGCGACGCAGGAGCACGACGTCGCACTGCACCAGGTGCACGCCAAGGACGGCGGACGGGTGCGGATGAAGCGGTACTGCGAGCGGGAGGAGAAGGAGGTCCCGTACGCGGAGATCGCCAAGGGCTACGAGTCGCCCGACGGCCGGACCGTCACCCTCACCGACGAGGACCTGGCCGACCTCCCGCTGCCCAGCAAGAAGATCATCGACGTGCTGGCCTTCGTCGACGCCACCGAGATCGACCCGCTGATGTTCTCCAAGGCCTACTACGTCGGCGTCGCCGACAAGGGCGCGGCCAAGCCGTACGCCCTGCTGCGCGACGCGCTCGTCGAGTCCGGCCAGATCGCCGTCACCAAGATCGCGCTGCGCACCCGGGAGTCGCCCGCGGTGCTGCGCGTGCACGACGGCACCCTCGTGCTGCAGACCTGCATCTGGCCCGACGAGGTGCGCCCGGCGGCCGGGATCGCGCCGGAGGAGGACGTCAAGGTACGGCCGCAGGAGCTGAAGATGGCCCGGTCGCTGATGGAGACGCTCTCCGAGGACTTCGACCTCTCCCAGCTCCACGACGACTACCAACTGGCCCTGCAGCAGGTCGTCCAGGCCCGCCTGGAGGGCGTCGAGATCCCGCACGAGGAGGAGCCCGGCGAGGCGCCCGACAACGTGATCGACCTGATGGAGGCGCTGCGCAGCAGCCTCAAGCAGGCCAAGGTCGCGCACGGCGGCGACGGGCCCGCGGGGGAGGGGCCCGCGCCGCCGCGCAAGCGGGCCGCCCCGGCGAGGAAGACGGCGTCCGCGCAACCCGAGGCCGCCGCGACGAAGACCACCGCCCGCAAGACCACCGCCCGCAAGACGACGACCGGCAAGACGACGACAGGCGAGACGACGACCGGCAAGACGGCCACCCGCAAGACCGCGGCCCCCCGCAAGGCCTCGTAGGCCGTGCGGGAAGGTCCGCGGACCAGGCAGTCCCCCTTTCCCGACTTCCCCCTTTCCGACTTTCCCGACCGACGACGGGAGGCGATCCCCATGGACCTGCTGACCTACAAGGAACTCGACACCGGCCCCGACGCCCCGGCGGACCCGAGCTGGGGCCACCGGGCCTGGCACTGGCTGCTGAGCCTCAGCCCGACCGCCGTGACGATCATGGTCGCGCTCTCGATCGGCTTCTGCATGGTCGCGGTGCAGGTGTCCCAGGAGGTCGTGCTCGCCGTGCTGGCCGTCTTCTGGGGCCTGACCTTCATCGCGCTGGTGGGCGTGGTCGCCCGCTGGATGACGACGCCCGGCCGGGGCAGGCACCGGATGGCCGCCTGACCCCGGCCACGCAGGCGCGGGATCCGGGCGGGCTCAGCCGATCCACACCGTGGTGACGTTGCAGAACTCCCGGATCCCGTGCCCCGACAGCTCCCGCCCGAACCCGGAGCGCTTGACGCCGCCGAACGGCAGCGCCGGGTGGGAGGCGGTCATGCCGTTGAAGAACACCCCGCCCGCCTGGATGTCGCGCACGAAGCGTTCCTGCTCCGCCGCGTCCGTCGTCCAGACGTTGGAACTCAGGCCGAACGGCGTGTCGTTGGCGAGTGCGACGGCCTCGTCGAGGTCGGCGACGCGGTAGACGGTGGCGACCGGCCCGAAGGTCTCCTCCAGGTGGATCCGCATGGCCGGGGTGATGCCGGTGAGCACCGTCGGCTCGTAGAAGTACCCGGTGTCCCAGCCCTCGGGGCGCCCGCCGCCGCACTCGACCCGGGCGCCGTGGGAGCGCGCGTCCTCGACGAGTTCCTCCAGGTCGTCCCGGCCCTGGCGGCTGGCGAGCGGGCCGACGTCGGTGGCCTCGTCCATCGGGTCGCCGACCCGCAGGGCGCGCATCGCCTCGCTGAAGCCGGCGGTGAAGGCGTCGTAGACGTCGGTGTGGACGATGAAGCGCTTCGCGGCGATGCAGGACTGGCCGTTGTTCTGCGCCCGGGCCCGGACGGCGGTGCGGACGGCCGCGTCGAGGTCGGCGGACGGCATCACCACGTACGGGTCGCTGCCGCCGAGTTCCAGCACGGCCTTCTTGACCTCGTCGGCCGCGGTGGCGGCGACCGCCCGCCCGGCCGGCTCGCTGCCGGTGAGGGTCACCGCGGCCACCCGGCGGTCCCGGATCACGCCCTCGACCGCGCCGGAACCGATCAGCAGGGTCTGGAAGCAGCCCTCGGGGAAGCCGGCCCGGCGGAACAGCTCCTCCAGCGCGACGGCCGTGCGAGGCACGTTGGAGGCGTGCTTGAGCAGGCCGACGTTGCCGGCCATCAGCGCGGGCGCGGCGAACCGGATCACCTGCCAGAACGGGAAGTTCCACGGCATGACGGCCAGCACTGCGCCGATCGGGCGGTAGCGGACGTAGGCGCGGGCGGCGCCCGAGTCGGCGACGTCGGCCGGGGCCGGGTGCTCGTCGGCGAGCAGCGCCTCGGCGTTGTCGGCGTACCAGCGCATCGCCTTCGCGCACTTGGCGGCCTCGGCCCTGGCCGCGGTGAGCGGCTTGCCCATCTCCTCGGTCATCGTGCGGGCGATCGCCTCCTGGTCCTGGTCGAGCAGGTCGGCGGCCCGGCGCAGCAGCGCGGCGCGGGAGGCGAAACCGGTGGTCCGGTAGCTGTGGAAGGCGGCCTCGGCGAGGGCCAGGCGCCGGTCGAGGCCGGCCGCGTCGAGGGGTTCGAAGGTCTGCAGGATCTCGCCGGTCGCGGGGTTGACGCTTGCGATGGGCATGCGGGGGGCTCCCAGGGTGTCGGGGAAGGGCCTGTGCCCAAACCTGCCCGACCGACCGTCCCCGGACACGCCACCGCCGCCCGGCGTGTCCTGCCGGGCGGTGGGCGGGGACGGCCGGGCGGTGCGTGGGGACGGCCGGCGCGGGCTACTCGGGCAGCGACTCGACCCGGGCGGCGGCCTCGCGCGCACGGGCCCCGGCCCGGGTGCGGCCGGCCGTCACCAGGCGGTTCGGGAAGCGGTGCAGGTACTCGGCCTCCAGCTGGCCGGTACGCAGGGTGTGGCGCTTGAGCGCCTCCTCGGAGCCGTACAGGAACGTCTCGTGGCGTGTGCGGTGCAGCTGTTCCAGCTCGTGCAGCAGGATGTCGTTGCCCAGCGCGTGCGGGGAGACGCCCTCGGGCCTGAGCTGCGGGGCGGTGGCGTGCCGCATGTCCGTACCTCCTCGGCGAATGCCCCCCTTGTACCCGGTGCCCGGCTACCCGCTCCAGTACACGCGTTCGGGTGACGGGCGGCATCTCGGGGTGGGCGCCGCGCCGCGGGTCCGGGCAGGCTGTGATCATCAAGCCTCGACATGAGACGTAGGATGAATCCTTCGTTTCCACAGAAACCGCGCGGACGGATCGCTCATGCCCCTTCCCAAGGCCGAACTCCACCTGCACATCGAAGGCACGCTGGAGCCCGAGCTCGCGTTCGCCCTCGCGGACCGCAACGGCGTCGCACTGCCGTACGCCGACACCGAGGAGCTCCGCGAGGCCTACTCGTTCAGCGATCTGCAGTCCTTCCTGGACCTGTACTACGCGCTGATGGCCGTGCTGCGCACGGAGGAGGACTTCGCGGACCTCGCCGACGCCTACCTCGCCCGCGCCGCGGAGCAGGGGGTCCGGCACGCGGAGATCTTCTTCGACCCGCAGGCGCACACCGCGCGCGGCGTGCCGATCGGCGTCGTCGTGGACGGGCTCACCCGCGCGCTCGGACGCAGTGCGGAGCGGTACGGCATCAGCACCCGGCTGATCATGTGCTTCCTGCGGGACGAGTCCGCCGACTCGGCGCTGGAGACCTTCGAGGCCGCGCGCCCGTACTTCGACCGGATCGCGGGGATCGGCCTCGACTCGGCCGAGGTCGGCAACCCGCCGGCCAAGTTCCGCGAGGTGTACCGGCGCGCGGCCGAGGCCGGGCTGCGCCGTGTCGCCCACGCCGGGGAGGAGGGGCCGGCCGGGTACGTCACGGAGGCGCTGGACGTGCTGGGCGTCGAGCGGATCGACCACGGGCTGCGCTGCCTGGAGGACGGCGAGCTGGTGGCCCGCCTGGTCCGCGAGCAGGTGCCGCTGACCCTGTGCCCGCTGTCCAACGTCCGCCTGCGGTGCGTCGACACGCTCGCCGACCACCCGCTGCGGGAGATGCTGGACGCCGGGCTGCTGGTCACCGTCAACTCCGACGACCCGGCCTACTTCGGCGGCTACGTCGACGACAACTTCCGGGCCGTCCAGCAGGCCCTGGCGCTGGAGCCGGAGACCCTGCGGCTGCTCGCCGCGAACTCCTTCCGCGCGTCCTTCATCGACGACGACCGGAAGGCCGAACTCCTGGCCGAGGTGGCCGCGTTCACCTTCCCGCCGGTCGAGTTCTGACGGCGGGTCGCGCCTGCGCCCCCTCCGGGCAGTGCTTGGGGTCGAGGGGGCGGAGGCGCGGCAGGTCAGAGCAGGGTGCTCCAGTAGTACCAGAACCGGTTGAGCACCAGCAGCGCGATCACCGCGTACCAGAGCACCGGCACCACCCAGTGGTAGCGCGCCGCCTCCCGCACCACCGGCCGCAGCCCGCGCCCGACCGGGATGATCCCCGAGCGCAGGTTGTGCAGCGTCGTGTACCAGAACAGGGGGATCATCGTGGCCCACACCACCATGCAGTACGGGCAGAGCGCGCCGATCCGGTAGAGCGCCTGGTACATCAGCCAGGTCACGAAGCCGATCCCGAACAGCGTCCCGGCCTGGAGGCCGAGCCAGAACCAGCGCCGGTACGCCGCCCCCGCGAGCAGGCCCGCGCCGATCGCCGCCACGACGGCGAAACCGGCCAGGCCGAGCAGCGAGTTGGGGAAGCCGAAGGCCTCGGCCTGCTCGCTGCGCATGATCGAGCCGCAGCTGATGATCGGGTTGATGTTGCAACTGGGGACGTACGACGGGTCCTTCAGCAGCCGGAGCTTGTCCAGCGTGAGGACCGCCGAGGCGAACAGGCCGACCGCGCCGCCGATCAGCAGCAGCCAGGCGAACGGCCGGCCCGCGCCGTACGTCCGCCCGGCGGGGGCGGCCGTCACCCGGTCACCTGCTTGACCATCGCGGTGAACTGCTCGGGGCTGACGGCCTTCCCGCCGGTGAGGACGTCCAGCTTCTTGCCGTCCAGCTTGACGGTCGGGGTGCCGGTGACGTCGCTCTTGTTGAACTCCTCGTTCACCTTCGCCGCCCACGGCGCGTAGGTGCCGTCCTGGACGGCCTTGACGAAGGCGTCGGTCTTCAGGCCCGGCACCTGGCCGGCCAGGTCGAGGATCTTGTTGGTGTCGCCGAAGCCGTCGGTGCGCTCGTCGGGCTGGTTCTTGTAGAGCACGTCGTGGAAGGCCTTGAACTTGTCCACGCCCTCGTTGAGCGCGGCGCCGGCGGCGGCCAGGGCGGTGCGTGAGCCCTTGCCACCGAGGTTGTCGTCCAGGAACGTCGCCAGGTGGTACTCGATCTTGTACGTGCCGGCGTCGGCGAGCTGCTGGATCGCCGTTCCGGTGGTGGTCTCCAACTGCTCGCAGAACGGGCAGCGGAAGTCCTCGTAGATCTCCAGGGTGTGCGGGGCGTCGGCCTTGCCGTAGGTGATCACGGTGCCGTTGGTGCCGCCGGCGTTGGCCGGGACGACCAGCGGGCCGCTCGCGGAGCCGCCGGAGGAGCCGGAGGAGCCGTTCACGGCGAAGGCCACGCCGCCCACGATCGCGAGCAGGGCGACGGAGGCGGCGCCGACCACGACGCGGCGGCGGACCCGGTCCGCGCGCTCGGCCTGCTCGCGGGCGGCGCGCATGCGGTCGGTGGCGGAGGTCCTGGTGCTGCTCTTGCGGGAGTTGCTCATGGGGTGTCGTCCTGTGCTCTCGGGTGCTCGCGGGCCTGCGGAAGAGGGCGCGCGGGCGTGCGGAAGGGCGGGCGCGCGCGGGGATCCGGCGCGCGGTGAGAGGACCGGCCGCGACCGTGGGAGGGGTCGCTCAGCCGGCCGGGGCGAACACCGGCGGACCGCGCCGCACGGCGGGGCCGAGCACGACGTCCTCGGCCGGGACGCGGACCCGGCTGGCCCGCGGGAAGGGCACCCGGACCACCGGACGGGCCGGGACGGGCGCCGAGAGCAGCGGCAGCAGACGGGCGGCGGCCGGCAGGTGGCGGTGCAGGAACTCGGCCGTCATCCGTGCCGAGCGCGCCAGGCCGGCCAGCGCGGCGTCCGCGCGGCGCAGCCAGAACGCGCCGGCCAACCCGATCGCCGTGTGCAGCAGCAGGAGCAGCGCCAGCCCGGTGTGCGGGGAGACTCCGTGCCCGAGCAGGAGGCCACCCAGGGACCCGCCGCCGCACAGCAGCGGCTCGAAGCCGCGGGTGGCGCCGGGCGGCAGCGACGGACAGCTCGCCTGGGCGTAGCCGAACAGCGCGCTCACGCCCAGCTCCAGCGGCAGGAACACCGCGGCGACCGCCGGGTAGCCGCGCTCGCGGCCGGCGAGCGCGAAGGCCACCGCGAAGACGGCGGCGGAGGCGACGGCCAGCGTGCCGGCGGGCAGCGGGCGGCCGGTGACGAGCACCTGGCCGAGCCCGGCGAGCAGCACGACCAGCGCGGCGAAGACCGCCGCGCGGAGTGTCCTGGTGACCGGGCCGGAGTAGTGCATCGCACCCGAGTCTGCCACAGGTTGAAACCCGAACGGTCCGGCCGACAGCCCCCTGTGGGGAGCCTCACCATGGCCGCTGAGCTGGGCTTATGTCGTCCTTACGCGATCGCGGGGGGCGCGGCGCGGCGATCACCGGGCGGCGGCGACCCGCGCCTCGACCAGGTCCCGGAAGTGTTCGAGGTCGCCCCGCACGGCCCGCTCGATCGCCCCGGCCTGGGCGAAGCCGCGCGGCCCGCCGAAGGCCTCGTGGACGGCGTCCGGGTCGTACTCCACCCGGATCTGCAGGCGGGTGTGCCCCGCGTCGATGGGCAGCAGGGCGAACGCGCCGCGCAGCCGGACCCCGTCGAGCGTCCGCCAGGCCATCACCCGGCCCCGGCCGCGGTCGGTGATCTCGGTCTCGACGTCCCGCTCGGAGCCCCCGATCGCCACCCCGAGGTGGGCGAGGTTCCGTCCGTGCGGGTAGGCGCTGCGCACCCCGTCGACGAACTGCGGGTAGTCGTGCACCCGGTGCAGCTGCTCCCAGGCGGCGAGGACGGGGGCTGCTATGTCGATCTGCTCCTCCAACATGGTCATGACTGGACCGGACCTCCTGCGGTTGGTCGCTCCGCCGGTTGATCGTGGAGTGGTTCCAGCCTGCGCTCCGGAGCGGCCGCGGGCAAAGGGCGCACGGGGGCGCACCCGCCGGGGCGCGGGGTGCGGGGCCGTGCGGGAGACTGGGCGCATGCCGGAGCTGCCCGAGGTCGAGGCGCTGTGCGCCTTCCTGCGCGAACGGCTGACCGGGCGGGTCGTCGCCCGGGTGCAGCCGGTGGCGATCAGCGCGCTGAAGACGTACGACCCGCCGGTCACCGCCCTGGAGGGGCTGACGGTCGGGTCGGTCGCGCGGCACGGGAAGTTCCTGGACATCGAGGCCGGCGGCCTGCACCTCGTCATCCACCTGGCCCGCGCCGGGTGGCTGCGCTGGAAGGACGGCCTGCCCGCCGAACCGCCGCACCCGAGCCCGAAGAACCCGCTCGCGCTGCGGGTGCGCCTGGCCGGCGAGGCCGGGGACGGCTTCGACCTCACCGAGGCCGGGACGAAGAAGGGGCTCGCCGTCCACGTCGTCCGCGACCCGGCCGAGGTGCCCGGGGTGGCCCGGCTCGGCCCGGACCCGCTGGACCCGGGCTTCACCCCGGAGTCCTTCGCCGCGCTGCTGAGCGGCGAGCGGCGGCAGCTCAAGGGCGTCCTGCGGGACCAGACCGTGCTGGCGGGCGTGGGCAACGCCTATTCGGACGAGGTGCTGCACGCGGCCCGGATGTCGCCGTTCAAGCTGGCGTCGAGCCTGACCGACGAGGAGACGGCGCGGCTGTACGCGGCGCTCGGCGACACGCTGCGCGACGCGGTGGAGCGCTCGCGCGGGCTCGCGGCGGGGGAGCTGAAGGCGGAGAAGAAGCTGGGGATGCGGGTGCACGGCCGCACCGGGCAGCCGTGCCCGGTGTGCGGGGACACCGTGCGCGAGGTGTCGTTCGCGGACTCCTCGCTGCAGTACTGCCCGACCTGCCAGACCGGCGGGAAGCCGCTGGCGGACCGGCGGCTGTCCCGGCTGCTGAAGTGAGCTGACGTGAGTGGTGCGGCAGCCGGGACGCGGGTCGGTGCGGGTGCGGGTGCGGTCGCGGGTGCGGTGGCGGGTGCGCTCGCTCAGCGCTTGATCGCGACGCCGCCCCAGTAGTACGCGGCCCACGGGTTGGCCGGCGGCGGGCCGTCCGGGCGCCAGGCGAGGACGGGGGTGACGCCCGGCTCGACGAGGTCCCAGCCGTCGAAGAAGCGCACGACGTCGTCGCGGGTGCGCGGCACGAGGGTCATCCCGCCGGCCCGGGCGGCCTCGGTGACCTGGCCGACGGCCACCGGGTCGAAGTCCTGGGTGGGGGTGGTGAGCGCGAGGCAGCTGCCGGAGGGCAGGGCGTCGCGCAGCGCGGCGACCCGGCCCCACGGGTCGTCCTCGTCGGCGATCAGCATCAGCACGGCGATCATCAGCAGGCCGACCGGCCGGTCCAGGTCGAGGGTCGCGGTGAGCGCCGGGTCGGAGAGCAGTTCCCCGGGCTTGCGCAGGTCGGCGTGGATGTAGGTGGTGCGGCTGGCCGGGGTGGAGACCATCAGGGCGCGGGCGTGGGCGAGCACGATCGGGTCGTTGTCGACGTACACCACGCGGGTGCCGGGGCTGACCTCCTCGGCGATCTCGTGGGTGTTGGGCGAGGTCGGGATGCCGGTGCCGAGGTCGAGGAACTGGCGGATGCCGTGCTCGCGGGCGAGGTGGCGCACGGCCCGGCCCTGGAAGGCGCGGTTGGCCCTGGCCATCTCCTTGATGCTGGGCACGGCCTGCTCGATGGCCTCGGCCATGGCGCGGTCGGGCGGGAAGTTGGTCTTGCCGCCCAGCCAGTGGTCGTAGACGCGGGCCGAGTGGGGAGTGGTGGTGTCGACGCCGAAACGTTCCCACTGGCTCAGCTCGGCGGGCTCGTCCTCGTGCTGCTCCCGGTCCGGGAAGTCCTGACTTGTCGTCATGGCCACGTCCTCTGATGGCAGATCATCACACTGGAGGGGGCCAGCGTAGCGGGCCTGTGTGGAACCTGTGCGTCCGGTGGGGGAAGGCCGGTGCCCTTGGGCCGTCGGAGTGGTGATCAGGTCCGTCGGGGGTGCCGACCGGGAGCCGGGGTTCCGGGCGGGGGAAGCATCCACCATGCTGTCAGATCGTCTGATTACCTCTCGGATTACTACGAACCCTGGCCCCGGGTCCGGATCGGGCCGCCCGTCCCGCCGGCTGCTGCTCGTCGCGGCCGGAATGTCGCTGCTCGGGGCGGCGGGCTGTCAGAACCCCTTCGACGGTGCGGATCCGCCCCCGGCGCCACCTGTGCCGGACGCCGCCGAGGCGGGCGCGGTCGGGGCGGCGCCGATCGGGTCCCCCTCGCAGTGGGCCTCGCCCACGGCCTCGCCCACCGCGCCGCCGTCCGCGACCCCGTCGAGGGCTCCCTCGCCCACTGCGACGGGCTCGCCGAGTGCGCAGGCCACGCAGGCCACGCAGGCCGCGCAGCCCGTCCAGCCCGTGCACAAGGTGCTCACCCAGGCGGAGAGCAAGCCGGTGTACGAGCTGGACCCGTCACGGAAGGTCGTGGCGCTCACCATCGACGACGGCCCGGACCCGCGGTACACGCCGGCCGTCCTCGACCTGCTCCAGAAGTACGGGATCCGGGCGACGTTCTTCCTGATCGGGGAGAACGCCGTCGAACACCCGGCCCTGGTGCGGGAGATCGCGGACCGCGGCCACCACATCGCCAACCACACCTGGACCCACCCGGACCTGCGGCACATGTCCGATTCGAAGGTCAAGGACGAGCTGGAGCGCACCTCGGACCTGCTCCTGCGGACCACCGGCCGGCAGCCGACCTGGTTCCGCGCGCCCGGCGGGGACTGGTCGGACGCCTCGCTGCGGATCGCCGCCGACCTGGGGCTGCGGAACATGGCCTGGTCGGTGGACCCGCGCGACTGGGCCAGGCCGGGGACGTCGGCGATCATCGACACCATCCTCAAGGACGTCCGGCCCGGCTCGATCGTGCTCAACCACGACGGCGGCGGGGACCGGTCGCAGACGGTGGCGGCGATCAAGGCGTACCTGCCGGTGCTGGTCGACTCGGGGTACTTCTTCACGGCCCCGCCGAACTGAGGGCGGTGGTGGCGGTGGCCGGTGCGGCGGGTAGCGGTTTGCTTGCTTAAACCACTCGAAAAGGTGGATTGGAAGAACCGTTTCTGCGCTTTTTGGGCCCATAGGGTGATCTCGCACCAATTCACCAGGTACCGCCGGGTACCACCTGAAAGGCCCTCAATCATGCGTCTCCGCAATGCCGTACTGGCCTCCGCCAGCGCCATCGCCCTCGTTCTCGCCGTTCCGACCTCCGCCGGCGCCGCCACCGGCGATTTCCTCTACAAGGTCGGCCCCGGGGTGCTGACCGGCCTGGCCGATCCGGAGAGCCGCGTGTGCATCGACCTTCCGGAACTCGGGAACGGCCCGGCCTTCGCGCCGGAGAACCTCACGAGCTCGACGGCCACGGTGTTCCTCGACGCCCACTGCGACGGGGACATCTTCTACGTCATGAACCCGGGCAAGAAGCTCGGCGACAAGCTGAAGCTGCGCTCGGTCATCTTCTCCTGACCGGCGGCGACGGGTGAGGTGGCCGGGGCCGGGCGGTCGGCGTAGCGTCGAACTGTCCGGCCCGGTCGCCGGCGCCTCGTCGTGCCCCGTGGTCGGGCGCCGCAGCCTGGGCAGAACGAAGGAGGCCTGGGATGACCGGCAACGGCTACGCCCACCCCGAGGCGCTGGTCCGCACCGACTGGCTGGCCCACCACCTGGACGACGGCACCGTCAGGGTCGTCGAGGTGGACGAGGACACCAGCGCGTACGAGCGGGACCACATCCCCGGCGCGGTCGGCTGGAACTGGGCCACCGACCTGCACAGCAGCGTCGGCCGCGACTACGTCGACCGGGCGGGCGTCCAGTACCTGCTGCGCGCGGCCGGGGTGGAGGACGACACGACCGTCGTGCTGTACGGCGGCAACAACAACTGGTTCGCCGCGTACGCGTACTGGCTGCTGCGGCTGCGCGGGTTCGGGCCGGTGCGGCTGCTGGACGGCGGGCGGAAGAAATGGGAGCTGGAGGGGCGCGAGCTCACCCACGAGGTCATGGACTACCAGCACACCTCGTACCGGCTGACCGGGCCCGAGCGGCCGGAGCTGCGTGCGCTGCGGGACGAAGTGCTGGGCAAGGCCGAGGTGTTCGCGAAGCCGGGCACGGACGCGGTGCTGGTGGACGTCCGCTCGCCGGCCGAGTTCCGGGGCGAGCTGATCGCGCCGCCGCACCTGCCGCAGGAGCAGGCGCAGGTGCCCGGTCACATCCCCGGCGCGCTGAACATCCCCTGGTCGCAGGCGGCCAACGACGACGGGTCGTTCCGCTCGGCGGAGGAGCTGCGGGCGCTGTACGGGGGCCGGGGCGTGGGGCCGGAGCGCGAGGTGATCGCCTACTGCCGGATCGGGGAGCGGTCCGCGCACACGTGGTTCGCCCTGACCGAACTGCTGGGGTACCCGCACGTCAAGAACTACGACGGCTCCTGGACGGAGTACGGCTCGCTGGTGCGGGCGCCGGTGGCGCTCGGGGCGTGAGGGCGCCGAAATCCGGCGTTCGGCCGGTTGCATCATTTCGGCTTGTTTCTTTGCATGAACATCTCATAATCCGGGAGTGGATCCGGGGCTGCCGGGACAAGGATCGATCCGACCCTTCGTCCCAGCGATCCTGGAGGACCCGTTGCGCAAGAGGCTGATCGTCTCCGCCGCGAGTGCCATGGCCCTGTTCCTCGCCGTCCCGGCGTCGGCCGCCGACTTCCAGCCGGGCGCCCCCGGCATCGGCGACTCCTACTACCCGACTTACGGCAACGGCGGCTATCACGTCTCCCACTACGACATCCGGCTGAAGTACCAGCCCGCCACCGACGAGCTGGAGGGCACCACCACCATCCTCGCCACCACCACCCAGGACCTCTCGCGGTTCAACCTGGACTTCGCGCTGAACGTCCAGGAGGTCCGGGTCAACGGGCGGGCGGCCACCTTCGCCACCAGCGGGGAGCAGGAGCTGGAGATCACGCCCGCCCGGCCGCTCGCCAAGGACAGCCAGGTCACCGTGGTCGTGCGCTACAAGGGCGTGCCGTCCACCGTGAAGCGCTACGGCTTCACCGCGTGGCAGCGCACCCCGGACGGCGGGGTCGCGGCCGGCGAGCCCGAGGCGGCGTGGTGGTGGTTCCCGAGCAACGACCACCCCAGCGACAAGGCCACCTTCGACGTCTCCGTCCAGGTGCCCGACGGCAACGAGGTGATCAGCAACGGTGTCCTCGTGAGCAAGAGGTCCCAGGCGGGCTGGACCCGCTTCTCCTGGCGCGAGAACAAGCCCCAGGCGACATATCTGGCCACCCTGGCGGTCGGCAAGTTCGACGTCACCCAGGACACCACGGCGAGCGGCATCCCCGTCTACAACGCGTACAGCAAGGACCTCGGCGAGAACGCCGACGCCGCGCGCGCCAGCGTCGAGCGCACCGGCGAGCTCGTCGACTGGCTCAGCGGCTACTTCGGCGAGTACCCGTTCAGCTCCGTCGGCGGCTACGTGCCCAACTCCAAGGCCGGCTACGCGCTGGAGAACCAGACCCGGGTGTTCTACGGCGCCAAGCAGTTCGCCCGCGGCTCCAACACCTCGGTGGTCGTGCACGAGCTGGCCCACCAGTGGTACGGCGACAGCGTCTCCGTCGCGCACTGGAGCGACATCTGGCTCAACGAGGGCTTCGCGTCGTACGCGCAGTACCTGTGGTCCGAGCACGAGGGCGAGGGCACCGCGCAGGAGCTCGCCGACTACGTCTACGCCTCGCACCCGGCCGGCGACAAGTTCTGGACCATCAAGCCGGGCGACCCGGGCGCGGACAACCAGTTCGACTCCGCCGTCTACGACCGCGGCGCGGTGGCGATCCAGGCGCTGCGCAACACCGTCGGCGACGACGCCTTCTTCCGGATCCTGAAGGGCTGGCCCACCGAGCACCGCTACGGCAACGCGAGCGTCAAGGACTTCCAGGCGTACGCGGAGACGATCTCCGGGCAGGACCTCGGGGAGCTCTTCACCACCTGGCTGTTCACCCCGTCGAAGCCGGCCGTCGGCCCGGCGCCGAAGGCCGGCGTCGACTCGCAGGCCTCGCTCGCCGCACGCTCGGACGCGGTGGGCACCGCCGACGAGCCGCAGGCCGTCGTCGAGCCGAAGTCCTGGCAGAAGATCCAGGACAGCCACGCACGCGGCGGCGAGCGCTGACCTCACTGCCGAACCGACCCCGCGCCGTCCGCCGCCAGCAGTTCACCGAGGCGGCGGACGGCGAAGGGTATGAGGCGCCGGACCGGGAGCAGGCGGCAGGGTGCGGTGCCGACCAGGGCCGGGCGGATGCCCGCCTGCTCCTCGAACTCCCGGCCCACGACCGGGAAGTGGGTGTCGTTGTCGTTGCCCACGTCGATCGTCTCGATCCAGACGCGCTCGCCCGCGACGGCCATCGGGAAGCGGCGCAGCTTGCGGCGCGGGGCAGGCGCCAGCGACTCGGCGTAGTGCAGGAAGGTGTTCCGGTTGTGGCCGACGCCGAGCAGCAGCACGTGCGCGTCCAGGTCGTGCAGCGCACCGAACGGGGACTCGCGGCCGACCGCGTCGCCGAGTGACTGCCGGGCGGTGATCCGCGCGGCCTCGGCTCCGACGGCCGCGACCGACGCCTGCGGGTGCGGGCTGCGCAGGCTCTCCGGGAGCGCGCGCAGCGCCTCCGCTATGGCGCCCATCGGCGACGGCATGGCGGGGTGGAACAGCGGGACCGCGGCCCGGCGTTCGGCGATCTCGGGCGTCGGGACGCCGGTGTGCTCCGGGTGCGGATCGAGGACGACGGACCCGGTGAAGGCCGGCACCACGACCGTCCCGGTGGGCCCGACGGCCGCGCGCAGGCTCGCGACGACGGCGTCGGCGCCGCCCTCGACCCGGCCGAGTCTGGAGAGCGACGAGTGCACCATGAGCGCCATGCCCTCTCGGACGCCCATCGAGCGCCAGGCCTCGGTGAGCCCGGCGGCGGTGAGCGGCTCGGTGAGCGGCTTGTTGAGCGGTGTGGTGCGCGGCGTGGAGTCGTGTGCGGTCATGGTGCCCCCGTTCGTCTGGTCGTTCGGGGCCGACCCTAGCCCGGGGGTCTGACAATCGATCAGTTCACGGCGGGGCTCCGGCGTTCGACGAGGACGACGTCGCGCCAGCGGCCGTTCAGGCGGCCGACGCGTTCGCGGGTGCCGACGGTGCGGAAGCCGGCGCGGTGGTGGAGGGCGAGGCTCGCGCCGTTCTCCGGGAAGATCCCGGCCTGGACGGTCCAGATGCCGGCGGCGTCGGTGGAGGCGAGCAGGGCCGACAGGAGAGTGCGCCCGACGCCGCGCCCGTGGGCGGCGGGGGCGACATAGACGGAGTGCTCGACGACGCCCGCGTAGGCGCTGCGGCTGGAGACGCGGGACACGGTGGCCCAGCCGAAGAGGGTGCCGTCGTCGTCGAGGGCGACCAGGCGGTGCTCGGGCAGGCGGGAGGCGTCGAAGGCGGGCCAGTCGGGGGCGGCGGTCTCGAAGGTCGCGTCGCCGGTGTCGATGCCTGCCTGGTAGACGGCGAGGACGGCCTCGGCGTGGTCGGGGGTCATCGCGGTGATGTTCACCGGGCGTCCTGGTCGAGCGCGGAGAGGACGCGGGCCTCGTCCTCGGCGGTGAAGCCGTGGCCCAGGGGCGGTGCGCCGCGGTCGCGGTCCCAGGTGAGGACGTCGGCCGCGGTGACCGCGAGCGGGGTGGTGGGCAGGCCGGCCGCGCGGGCGCGGGAGGCGTCGCGCTGCTGGCCGGGCCAGAGCCCCTCCTCGCGGACCAGCGGGAAGAACGGTGGCGGCGCCGTCTCCGGCGGCACTGGGACGACCTCGACCTCGGTGCCGGCGACCGCGGCGCAGGTGGCGATCACCCCGCCCAGCGTGACCGGTTCGGCCGGGCCGACGGCGTGGAACGCGCCCGGCCGCTCGTCCTGGACGAGCCGCAGCACGAAGCGGGCGAGGTCGCGCGAGTCGACCAGCTGGACGGGCTGCTCCGGCCGCCCGGGGAGCGCGATCCGGCCGCCGCGCGCCGCCCGACGCGCCCAGTAGGTGAGCCCGCGCT
This sequence comes from Kitasatospora sp. NPDC057936, assembly GCF_042887525.1. NCBI lineage: Bacteria > Bacillati > Actinomycetota > Actinomycetes > Kitasatosporales > Streptomycetaceae > Kitasatospora > Kitasatospora sp. NPDC057936. The sequence continues at coordinate 9,041 of NZ_JBHVPD010000023.1, read as the reverse complement.
GGTCGTCGTGGGGGGCCGGCCCCCGGGCGGGGCGCCCCGAGCGCGCCCCCCGCCCGCCCCGCCCCCCCCCCCGCCCCCCTTCGTTGCCCCCGCGGTGGTCGCCGTGCGCCCGCCACACCTGGCGGGCCCCCACGATCGTCGCCCGCTCGCCGTAGCGGGCGACGACCTCGTCCTCGCAGGCGACCTTGAGCCGGCCGTACGTCTCCTCGTCCAGCTGCTCGGCCTCCCGCAGCGGTGCCCGGCGCGGGGTGGACTCGTCCGAGCCGGGGGCGAGCCCGGCGCGCTCGTAGACCGCGTGGCTGGAGATGAACAGGTAGCGGCCGACGGAGTCGCCGAGCACGTCCATCGCCCCGGTGACCTGGCGGGGGAAGAAGCCGCTCAGGTCCACCACCGCGTCCCAACCGCCGTGCCGGAGGGCCGAGTAGTCGCCGGCGTCGCGGTCGCCGGTGAGGCGGGTCGCGGCGGGGAACAGGCCGGGGTTCGTCCGGCCGCGGTTGAAGAGGGTGACGTCGGCCCCGCTGCGCAGGGCTTCGTCGGCGATGGTGCGGCCGATGAAGGAGGTGCCGCCGAGGAGGAGAATTCGCATGCGGCCGAGCCTACTTCGGCGGTTCAAGCGGTTTTCAGCGCGCGCCGGCCAGGCGCGGGTAGTCGGTGAAGCCGGCGGCGCCGTGGGTGTAGAGGCGGGCCGGGTCGAAGGCGGTGAGCGGGGCGTCGACGGCGAGGCGTGCGGGCAGGTCGGGGTTGGCGATGAAGGCGCGGCCGTAGGAGACCAGTTCGGCGAGGCCGGAGTCGAGGACGGCCTCGCCGCGGGCGCGGTCGGTGGCGGCGCGGTTCTCGCCGACGTTGGCGATCAGCGGGCCGTGCCAGCGGGGGCGGAGGTCGGCGAGGGCGGGGTAGTCGTCGTTGTCGGTGAGGTGGAGGTAGGCCAGGCCGAGGCTGTCGAGTTCGTCGAGCAGCGCCCGGTAGACGGGTGCCGGGTCGGCCTCGGCCATGCCGAACTGCGGGTTTCCGGGGGACAGCCGCAGGCCGAGCCGGTCCGGACCGATCGCCGCGGCGACGGCGGTGACCAGCTCGACCGGGAAGCGGAGGCGGTCGGCGAGGGTGCGCGGGCCGTACTCGTCGGTGCGGAGGTTGGTGTTGTCGGCGAGGAACTGGTGGATCAGGTAGGAGTTGGCGCCGTGCAGCTCGACGAGGTCGAAGCCGGCCGCGAGGGCGTTGCGGGCGGCGTCGACGTGGTCGGTGACCGCCCGGCGGATCTCGTCGCGGGTCATCGCGCGCGGGGTGACGGCGTCGGCCTTGGCGCCGTCGCGGACGTGCACCGGGCCCGGGGCCGGGACGGCGGACGGGCCGGCCGGGACGTCGCCGAGCAGGCGGTTGAGCGGGTGGCCCTGGCGGCCGCCGTGCATCAGCTGGGCGACGATCCGGCCGCCGGCCGCGTGCACGGCCTCGGTGACGGCCCGCCAGCCGGCGGTGTGCTCCGGCGTCTCCAGGCCGGGCAGGCGCCAGCCGGACTGGCCGGCCCGGCTGGGCCAGATGCCCTCGGTGATGATCAGGCCGGCGCTCGCGCGCTGGGCGTAGTACTCGGCGACGACGGGCAATGGTGTGCCGTCCTCGGTCGCCCGGTAGCGCGTCATGGGGGCCATGACGACGCGGTTCGGCAGGTCGAGCGCGCCGAGGCGGTAGGGGGTGAGGAGCGGGCCGGTGAGGGCGGTGGTGGTCATGCCCGCACGGTAGAACCTGACACCGGTGTCAAGTTCAAGCGGTGTCAGGTTCAGGCGGTGGCCGGTGCCGCGGCCTCATCCAGGACCAACTCCTCGATCCCGTAGAGGAATTCCTCCATGGCCGAGCGTGGCAGCACAGCGGGATCGGCGGTCATGATGAGGCTCAGCGCGTCGGCCGTCCGGACGGCGTCCAGGGCGTAGGTCAGGCCGGGGCGCGGCTCGAAGTCGACGGGCCAGGTGAGAGTGGTGCGGTCGTCGCCGCCCACTGCCTCGGCGGGGACGGGCGGGGCCAGCTCACGGGTGTCGTTGAAGACGCAGGACCGGTCGGCGAGCGGGACGCCTCCGGCGGCGAGGGCGGCGATCTCCTCGTCCAGGCGCAGTTTGTCGTAGTAGGCGTGGCGGTAGGTGCCGATCGCGGCGGCGTGCGTGCGGCGTACGATCCCGCCGAACTCGCCGGTGGCGTCCGGGAGGTGGAACAGGCCCTCGCCGGCGACGGTGCTGACGGCGTTCGCCAGTTCGGGCAGGAAGCGGTTGTTGACGACGACGTGCAGGACGGCCTCGGAGGAGCCGGAGAGCTTGGCGGTCATCGCGGCGGTGGCGGCGAGGAGGACGGAGGAGGAGCTCACCCGGTGTGCGGCGGCAACGAGTTCGACGGCGGCGGGCAGGGCGGGGGAGCGCAGCACGGCGTTCGGGAAGCGGGTCGCGGCGGGTCCGTTCGGCTGGGGGAACAGGCGGGCCGGGCCGAGTCGCAGCTTGCGCAGGAACTGCTTGCGGGCGCCCGCGTCCCGCCGCCTGCCGCGTTCGGAGGCCTGGAACTCGGCTTCCTCCAGCGGCTGTTGGGCGGGCTCGCGGAGCGCGGCCAGCTCGGCGGGCGCGGTGCCGAGGCAGAGCGCGGTGAGGTCCGCGACGAGGCGGGTCATGCCGTTGCCGTCGACGGCGGTGTGGGCGAGCACCAGGCTGACGTGGCGGGCCAGGCCGCCGTGCTCGACCACGCCGACGCGGATCGGCCACTCGTCGGCGCAGTCGAACGGGCGGGCCGCCAGCTCGTCGTGCAACCTGGCACCGGTGGCGGCGAGTCGGCCCGGGTCGGGGCAGTGTTCGGTGTGCACGGCGAGTCGGCCGTCGGGGTCGACGAGTTGGCGCAGCCGCCCCTCCTCGTCCGGGACGAGCCTGGTGTGCAGCGCGTCGTGGAGGTGGAGCAGTTGGTCGAGGGCGGTGAGCAGGACGGGCAGCGGCAGGCCGGGGTCGAGCGGGGCGGCGGTGGTGATGGTGTAGCGCGGCGCGTCGCCGGGGGCGAGGCGCCGGACGGCGTCCCAGATGGCCTGCTGGCCCCAGGTGGCCGGCCCGGAACCGGACCGGCCGGACGAGAAGGCGATCTCCGGCAGTTGACGAGTGGTCACCGTGTGGCTCTCCGTAAGGGCGTGGATCGGTACGTCCTGGCTGGTGCGGTGGGAGCGCGTGGGCCGTTCGGGGAGAGTGTGGCGCACCGGCCGCCGGGCCGTCGAGAGAGCGGGTGACGAGGGGGCCTAATGGACGTCCGCGGTGACCGCGTAGACGTCGGCGAGGCGGGCGTCGAACGCGGGCCGGGTGAACAGGTAGTCCTGGCTGCCCGCGGACTCCAGGGCGTACGCGGCCAGCACACAGCCGGTCCGGGCGGCCTGTTCGTCGTCGAGGCCGTCGGCCTTCGCGGAGAGGAAGCCGGCTCGGAACGCCCCGCCGCCGCCCGCGCCGTCGGGCAGCCGGGAGATCGGCGCGGCGGGGACGGCGATGGAGGGGCTGGTGGCGTAGTCGATCCAGACGCCCTCCGCGCCGAGGGTGGTGATCCAGGCGCCGACCCGGTGCAGCACGTCGGCCGCCGCCCAGCCGGCGTGCTCCAGGAGGGCGGCGCGCTCGCGGCGGTTGGTGACCAGGTAGGTGGCGCCGGCGAGGACGGCGTCGGCGCCGGCCCGGCCGAGCCGCTCGGTGCGGCCGGCCACGTCGACCAGGTACGGCAGGCCGCGGCGGCGGCACTCGGCGGCCCGCTCGGCGAGCACCTCGGGCTCGGCGGGGCCGAGGAAGACCAGGCCGACGTCCTGCGGCCAGCCCTCGGGGCCGGGCGCGTCGTCCTCGGCGAGGGCGCCGGGGTGGTAGGAGACGATGCGGTTGTCGTCGGCGTCGGTGGTGCGGGTGTAGCGGGCGGTGGCCAGGCCGGTGGAGATCCGGACCCGCGAGGTGTCGACGCCGACCTCCTCCAGCCGGGCCCGGTACTCGCCGAAGTCCTTGCCGGCCGCGCCGAGCAGCAGTGGCGCGCGGCCGAGCCGGCCGAGGCCGAAGGCGACGTTGGCGGCCACGCCGCCGTAGCGGACCTCCAGGTCGTCGACGAGGAACGACAGGGACAGGTGCTGGAGCTGGGCCGGCAGCAGCTGGCTGGTGAAACGGCCGGGGAAGGTCATCAGGTTGTCGATGACGATCGGGCCGGTGACGGCGATTCTCATGGGGTGCCTCACCTGGGGTGAATGGGTGTGAGCGGGACTGTGCCGGGGGAGGCGGGGGAAGGGGATCTCAGAGGGCCCAGAGGACCCAGGCCAGCAGGAGCAGGTTGGCGGTGCCCTGGGCGACGGCGCTCGCGAGCGCGGAGCCCGTCCAGGCGCGGCAGACGCCCAGGGCGACGCCCATCGCGAAGACGGACGGCAGGACGCCGCAGATCACCCGGGCGTTGAGCGGGTTGAGCCCGTAGTCGCCGAGGTGGACGAGGGCCCAGCCGGCCGAGGTGACGGCGATCGCGACGAGCGGGCCGCGGGTGCGGGCGACGGCGTCGTACAGCACGCCGCGGTAGCAGACCTCCTCGACCAGCGGCACCAGGAGGCCCATGCAGAGCACCATGGCGACTCCGGCGACGACCGGCTGCCCGGGGGCCATCTGCCGGAAGAGCTCGGGGACGAGGGAGGTCCAGTTGTCGGCGCCCCGGCCGAACGCGGCCCGGGTGGCGAACACGGTGTTGGCGTAGGCGAGCACCACGAGGCCCGTCCCGGCGAGGGCCGGGAGGAAGCGGAAGCGGCGCAGGCCGGCCGCCGCCCACTCGGCCCGGTCCAGGACGGTGACGACGGCCGCGCTCAGGCCGACCGAGAGCACCATCAGCGGCATCGACACCGCGCCGGCGATCCGGACGACGGCGAGCACGGCGAACACCTTGGCGGCGGAGGAGGCCGGCGCCTCGCGGTGGTGCCGCCTGAGCCGGTGCAGGGTGCGCCGGCGCAGGGGAGTGCGAGCCCGCCCGGCGGTGGCGGGCGCGGGGGTGGCGGGCGCCACCGCCGGACGGTCCGCGGTCACGGGCGGCTCACCCCGCCTTCGCGGGGGCCGGGGCGGAGGAGCGGCGCAGGCTGGGCAGCCACCAGTTGTAGCGGCGGAACAGCAGCAGCGTCGCCGGGACGAACAGCATCCGGATGAGCGTGGCGTCCAGCAGGACGGCGAGGCCGAGGCCGGCGCCGTACTCCTGGAGCATGATCGTCGAGGAGAGCGCCATGGTGCCGAGGCTGCCGGCCATGACCAGGCCGGCCGCGTTGATCACCCGGCCGGTGTCGACCACCGCCCCGACGGTCGCGCTCTCCTGGTCGGCCCCGCCGCGCACCAGGTCGCGGACGCGGGTGACCAGGAAGATCTCGTAGTCCATGCCGAGGCCCATCATCAGCACGGTGAGGAAGATCGGCAGGTCGTCGATGATCGCCTTGTCGAGCCAGAAGTGGAAGACCAGCACGGTGATGCCGATCGCCCACACGTTACTCATCATGATCGTGAGGATCAGCCGGATCGGGATCAGCAGCGAGCGCAGCGCGAACACCAGCATCACGAAGACGCCGACCGAGACGAGCCCGATCATCTGCCAGAAGCTGGAGTCGAGCGCGTCGCCGTACTGCCGGTCGACCTGGGTGGCGCCGCCGACCGCGAGCGGGCCGACGTCGCGGGCCGCGGCGGTGACGTCCTGGATCCGGTCGACGGTGTGCACCGCGGCCTCGGTGTAGGGCTTGTCGGCGAGTTCGACGACGATCCGCAGCGCGCCGTCGTCGGACAGGTAGTCGCGGCGGACGTCGGGGCCGAGCGCGTCGAGGTCGGCGGCGCCCACCGGCGTGCCGAAGGGCCTGGTCACGGCGGAGACCCGGGCGACGCCCGGCACCGCGGCCAGCTTGTCGGTGAGGTCGGTGACGGCCTTGCGCCCGCTGTCGGTGAGGTGGTGCTGCCCGTCCACCACACCGGGGTCCGGCCGGCCGACGACGAGCGTGGGCAGCACGGAGGCGTCGCCCCACTCGCGGGCCACGAGCTCGAAGCCCGTGCGCGAGTCGGTGGCCGGGCTGAGCGCGACCGGGTCCGCCGTGGAGCGGTGCTGGGCGGTGATCACCGCGAACGGGACCGTGACGGCCGCGAAGAGCAGCACGATCGCCACCTTGCGGCGGCGGGCGAGGTCGGCGGCCCGCTTCAGGTGGCGGCCGAGCGCGCTGCCGTGCTCCAGGTCGGCCAGCGGGTCGCGGCCGAGCCAGAAGAAGCGGTCGCCGAGCAGCACGAGCAGGGCCGGGGTGAGCGTCAGCGCGGCGAGCAGCACGATCGGGATGCCGATCAGGCCGCCGTAGCCGAGCGGCGGGATCCAGTCGACGGGCGAGAACAGCGTGGCGCCGAAGGCCAGCACCACGGCGACCGCGGCGAGCAGCATCGACTCGCCCGCGTGCGCGGTGGCGTGCACGGCGGCGTCCTTGGGCGAGCGGCCGGCCAGCCGTTCCTGCCGGTAGCGGGAGGACAGCAGCATGCTGTAGTCGACGCCGGCGCCCAGCATCACGAAGTTCATGATGGTGATGGTGAACTGGGTGAGCGTCACGCCGTGGCCGAGCGCGAACAGCGCGGCCTGGCTGACGGTCATCGCGAGGCCGATCGCCGCCACCGTGAGCACGGCCGGCACGACGGCCCGGAAGAACAGCAGCAGGACGAGGAAGATGATCGCGTAGGCGACCGTCTCCATCAGCGCGTTGTCGTCCTCGGCCTTCTTGTACGTGTCCTTGATCAGCGCCAGCTCGCCGGTGACGTGGGCCTCGACGTCCGGTCCGGCCCCGGCGGCGCGCTGGGCGCCGGCGATCGCCGAGCGGAGCCAGTCCACGTCCGGGTCGTGCCCGGCGCGCTTGGCGAAGCTGACCGAGACCAGGGTGGCCTTGCCGTCCTTGGCGACCAGCCGGTCGACGGCCTCGGCGGGCACCGGCACCGGGAAGGTGCGCCAGTCCGTCGCCTTGGTGAACGCAGCCGAGATCGGCAGGAGTTGGGCGTCGTCGGTGACGGCGACCGCCTGGCGGGCCGGATCGGCGAGGGCCGCCGGGACCTGGCCGGCCGCGACGGCGGCGTCCACCGCCTGCCGGCGGGTGTCGGGGGTCGCCGGCGTCTGCGCGGCGGCGAGCTGCTGGTCGACCTGGGTGTGCAGGCGCTTGAGGTACTCGGTGGTCGAGTCCCGGTACAGCGTGTACGCCGAGGTGGACTGCTGCACCTCGCCGGTGCGTACGCGGGTGGCGATCTGCTCGTCCAAGTCGGCCAGCATGGCGCGCAGTTGGGAGCTCCGGACGTCCGGCGCGCCGATCGCGACGATGGACTCGCGCTGCGAGCGGGCCGGGAACGACTCCTCGACGAGCCGGTCGGCCCGGGCACTGCTGGTGCCCGGCACGACCTTGGACGCCCCCTGTTTGGTGAGGACGTCGTTCAGCTGCGAGGCGAACGGGAAGCACGCCGCGATGACCAGCACCCAGATCACGAGCACGGTCTTCGGGCGGGCGGTGAGCCCCTCGGCGAGGCGCAGCAGCCGGTGCTGCACCGCGCCGTGGGTGGTCTCCGCCGCCGGTGCGGGTGTGGCGGTGGTGGTCATGCGCTGCGGACTCCCTCGCGGTGCCGGCCGCCCGGCCCGGTTCCGGTGGTGGTGCCCGGGTTGGTCCCGGTGACGACGACGAAGGTGTGGCGCAGCTCCAGTGCGCCGTGGCGGGCGACGTGTTCGGCGAGGCCCTTGCGGATCAGCTCCAGGGCGTGCTCCTCGCGGCTCTGGTCGACGGCGTCCTTGAAGCCGGCCGCCGCGCCGGAGCGCTGGACCCACTCCAGGGCCTCCTCCGGGGTGGTGGCGGGCAGCACCTGGTGGCCGTCGCGCTGGACGTCCACGGTGAGGCCGGCCTTGGTGAACCAGCGGGCCACGGTGGCCGCGTCCTTGGGCAGGTTGACCCGGATCATGCCGGTGAGCAGCGACGGGTCGGCGGTGAACACCTTCTCCAACTGCTCGATCAGCGTCTTGAGGGCGTCGCCGCGGGTCTCGATGACGACGATCCGGCCGCCGGGGCGCAGGACCCGCTTGATCTGTTCCAGCAGTCTGACCGGCTTGCTGTAGCAGATCGCCCAGCCGACGACGACGAGGTCGGCGCTGTCGTTCGGCCGGGTGCGCAGGAACTCCTCCATGTCCCCCTCCTCCAGGGAGACTTCGAGGTCCGGGGAGCGCATCGCCTCGGGCAGGACCTTGGCCTTGGCGACGGACAGCATGCCGGGGGACTTGTCGACCGCGCGGACGGAGCCGCGGCCCTCCAGCTTCCGGACGATGTCGTGGGTCAGGTGGCCGGTGCCGCAGGCGAGTTCGAGGACGTCGTCGCCGGGGCTGACGGTGACCTCGCGCAGGGCGGCGAGCGAGTGGACACCCATGACCGGGCTGAAGTAGGTGTCGTAGCTGGAGCTCGCGGCGTCGTAGTCGGGCGTGGTGTCGGCGTTGGTCCGGCTCAGGGTCAGTCGCAGGGCGCGGGCGGCGAGTCCGAGGCGGCTCATGGCTGGCTCCTTGGGGTCGGGACGGGTGCGGGCATCGTGGTAAGGGGTGGTGCTCGGCTCGGTTCCTCTACGGGGCGGGGCTGGTCGCGGTGGGGCTATTCGTGGTGGGGCTGGTCGCGGTGGGGCGTGGTCGCGGGGGTGCTGCTGTGGGCGAACTGTGCGGTGGAACCTGGGCGTTGGACCGGGCGGGACAGGTCGGCGACGAGCAGGAGCCCGCCGGTCCCGGCGAGGGTGCCGAGCACGGCGGCCGTCGCCGCCGGGGCCGAGGCCGCCGCGACGGCCCCGGCGGCCAGTGCCGCGAGGGCACCCGCTGCGACCGCCGCGCGGGGCGCGGTCACGGCGGCGGTGAGGAGCGCGGCCGAGGCGGCCAGGGCCGCGCACCACGGGCTGTCGGAGGTCGCGGCGGCCGGCAGCGCGCCGCCGACCAGCAGCAGCCCGGCGGCCGGCGCCCAGGCGGGCCGGTGCCGGCCCGCCCGCCGGTGGAGCGCGGCGGCGAGCACGGCGAGCGCGGCTCCCACC